>JBIOEK010000006.1:0-22863 GCA_044445925.1 Hyphomicrobiales bacterium | reverse complement strand
TGGCGCGTGCTCGGCGCGTGGCCCAGGTTGCATTAGTCAGTGGGGGATAAAAATGTGGGAAGCTGCCATCCATCACCGGATATGCGACCGACCAGCTCTGCGTGACCTCCGCCAGCGTGACCTCCGCCAGCGTGACTTCCACCTCTGCCGTCGCGCACGCTATCGGGGAGCAAGTCGCTGCCTAATACGACCTGAGAATGCGAGCTGGTGGACGAAGCATGCGGGTCGCGGCGCAGAGGTCTTGCGTCTTCGCAGCTTTTGAGTCCTTCTCCGGCGTGCCTGGGCGGGCCTATAAGCATCTCGCCGTCCTGCGTATCCTAGCATTGCGGCTACATTCCCACAGCATGGCGTCAGGAACGGTTTCAGTGTCGAATGCGTCGCCCTCGCAGAATCGCCTCGCCGTCGATATCGGGGGCACCTTCACCGACATCGTGATCGAGGCCGGCTCGCGCCGCTTCACCCTCAAGGTGCTGACGACGCCGCGAGCGCCTGAGCTCGCCGTGATCGATGGAGCGCTCGAGCTTCTGGAAAAGGCTGAATTGAATGCCGCCGACATCGATGTCTTCGTGCATGGAACGACGCTTGCGACCAACGCCATCATCGAGCGCAAGGGCGCCAAGACCGCGCTGATCGCGACCGAGGGCTTCCGCGACATCCTCGATATCGCCGATGAGAGTCGCTACAACCAGTTCGACATCTTCATCGAGCGCCTGTTGCCCCTGACGGAGCGCCATCTGCGCTTCACGGTCCCGGAGCGCGTCGACGCGGCGGGGCGGGCCGTCATGCCGCTTCAGGAGGATGCGGCGCGCGAGGTGGCCAAGCGCCTGCGGCGCGAAAGGATCGAAAGCGTGGCGGTGTCGCTGATGCACGCCTATGCGAACCCCGCTCACGAGCTGCGCATCCGCGACATCCTCCTCGAGGAAATCCCCGATCTCTATGTCAGCCTCTCGAGCGAAGTGTCGCCGGAAATCCGGGAATACGAGCGCACCTCGACCGTCGTCGCCAACGCCTATGTGCGGCCGCTCATGGCGAGCTATCTGACGCGGCTCGAGACGGAGCTCGAAGGGCGCGGCTTTCGCTGCCCGCTCTATCTGATGACCTCGGGCGGCGGTCTCACTACGCTGCGCACGGCGGCGCGCTTTCCCATCCGCCTGGCCGAGAGCGGCCCGGCGGGCGGAGCCATCCTGGCTGGCCATCTCGCTCGGGAGAACGGCGTCGACAAGGCGCTGTCCTTCGATATGGGCGGCACGACCGCCAAGATCTGCCTGATCGAGAACTACGAGCCGCAGACTTCACGCTCCTTCGAGGTCGATCGCCGCGACCGCTTCATGAAGGGCAGCGGCATTCCGCTTCGTATCCCCGTGATCGAGATGGTCGAAATCGGCGCGGGCGGGGGCTCCATCGCCCATGTCGATGCCATGCGCCGCATCGCCGTCGGCCCCGAGAGCGCGGGCTCCGAGCCCGGCCCCGCCTGCTATGGTCGCGGCGGTGAAAGCGCGACCGTCACGGACGCCGACGTGATCCTCGGCCGGATAGATCCGACGAACTTCGCGGGCGGGCGCATTCCGCTCGACGCGAGCAAGGCCTGTGGCGCGATCCACGCCGAGATCGGCGAGGCCTTCGACATGTCGGACCATCTCGCGGCCTACGGCATCTGCGAGATCGTCGACGAGAACATGGCCAACGCCGCGCGCGTGCATGCGGTCGAGCGCGGCAAGGCGGTCGCCGACTACACGCTCAGCGCCTTCGGCGGCGCAGCGCCCCTGCATGCGGCGCGCCTCGCGGAGACGCTCGCCAGTTCGAAGATCATCGTGCCGCCCAATGCCGGCGTCGGGTCGGCGATCGGCTTCCTGCGCGCGCCGATCGCCTTCGAGGTTGTGCGCAGCCGCTATATGCGGCTCGCCGATCTCGACCTGGATGGCGCCAACGCCCTCCTTCACGACATGCGCAAGGAAGCCCTTGACGTGGTGGTCTCCGGAGCCGGCGGTGCCGCGCTTACCGAAAAGCGCTCCGCCTTCATGCGCTATATCGGCCAGGGCCACGAGATCGTCGTGCCGCTGCCCGGTCGCGACCTCGCCGAGGAGGACAGCACGATTTTGCGTAACGATTTCGAACGCGAATACACGGCCCTCTTCTCTCGAGCGATCCCCAATGCCGAGATCGAGATCCTGACCTGGACGCTGAGCCTCGGCACGCAGGCGGCGTCCATCTCGACCGCGGCGGCCACCGCAGCCAACGGCGAGACGCGGCCGCCGGGCCTGCGCCGCATCTACGACCCCGAGCGCGACGAGATGCCGGAGGTCCCGGTCTATCTGCGAAAAGAGCTCGCGCCGGGCATCCGCCTCTCCGGTCCAGCCATCATCGCCGAGGACGAGACCACGACCTTCGTGAGCGCGTCGTTCAACGCCTCGGTCAACGCCCAAGGCTGCATCGTTCTCGAGCGCAAGAGCTGAAAGTAGACGATATGACCGAGCTTTCCGGACTCTCCGAGCTGCGCAAGCAGATCATGTGGAACCGCCTCATCGCCATCGTCGAGGAACAGGCGCAGGCCCTGCTGCGCACCGCCTTCAGCCCGATCGTGCGCGAATGCGGCGACCTTTCGGCCGGTGTCTTCGATCTTCGAGGACGCATGCTCGCCCAGGCCGTCACCGGCACGCCGGGCCATATCAACTCCATGGCGGTCTCGGTCGGGCATTTCATCAAGGCTTTCCCGCTGCCGAGCATGCGGGAGGGCGACGTCTACATCACCAACGATCCGTGGATGGGCACGGGCCATCGCAACGACTTCGTGGTGACCACGCCGGTCTTCCATCGCGGCAAGCTCGTGGCGCTGTTCTCCTGCACCAGCCACCTCACCGATATCGGCGGCATCGGCTTCGGGCCGGACGGCACCGACGTTTACATGGAGGCACTCGGCGTCCCCTTCCTGAAGCTGTTCGATCGCGGCGTGCTGAACGAGACGCTAATGGCCATCGTCAAGGACAACACGCGCCTGCCGGTCGAATGCGAGGGCGACCTCTATTCGCTCGCGAACTGCAACGAGATCGGGGCGCGCCGCCTCGTGGAGATGCTTGACGAATTCGGCCTCGGCGATGTCGACGCACTCGCAGACCATGTCGTGGAGAGCTCGCGCAATGCCGTGCTCGCGGCGATCGCGAAGCTGCCCAAAGGGTCGTGGCGCAACTCCATGACGGTCGACGGCTACGAGGAGCCCGTCAGGCTCGCGGCGAAGCTCACCATTTCGCAGGACGGCATCGCGGTCGACTACGCCGGCACCTCGGCGCAGTCGCGGCGCGGCATCAACGTGCCGATGACTTATACGGCCGCCTATACGATG
The DNA here is from genome assembly GCA_044445925.1 of Hyphomicrobiales bacterium. Classification (GTDB taxonomy): domain Bacteria; phylum Pseudomonadota; class Alphaproteobacteria; order Rhizobiales; family Beijerinckiaceae; genus GAS188. Next base: position 19,526 of record JBIOEK010000006.1, on the reverse strand, counting down.
TTCGGCCTCGCCAGCGCGCTCGTGCCCGAGGTGCCGAACAATGCCGGCTCGCTCGCGCCCTTCACGGTGACGGCCCCGCCAGGATCGATCCTGAACGCGCAGCGCCCGGCGGCCGTGATGAGCCGCCATGTCATCGGCCAGATGCTGCCGGACGTCGTCTTCGGCTGTCTGCGCCAGGCGCTTCCGGACAAGGTGCCGGCGGAGGGCACCTCATGCCTGTGGAACCTGATCATGGTCGGCCACGATCCAGCGACCGAGCGCCAATTCGTGTCGACGATCGTCACCAATGGCGGCACAGGCGCGCGCCCGACCAAGGACGGGCTTTCCGCCACCGCCTATCCGAGCGGCGTGCGCGGCTCGCCGATCGAAGTCGTGGAAGCGATGATGCCGCTGCTGTTTTGGAAGAAGCAGTTCCGGGCAGGCTCAGGCGGTGCCGGGCGCTATCGCGGCGGGCATGGCCTCGAGATCGAGATCGAGAACCGCTCGGGCCGCTCGCTCACCCTTCAAGCCGCCTTCGATCGCGTCCTTCACCCCGCGCGCGGACGCGATGGAGGGCATGACGGGGAGCGGGGCGAGCTCCTGCTGAAATCGACCGGGGTGCCGCTCAAGGGCAAGGGAGCGCAGGAGGTTCCGGCGGGCGAGCGCCTCCTCGTGCATACGCCGGGCGGCGCCGGCCTCGGCAAACCTGCCCTGCGGGACAAGGCCCTCGTCGAACGCGACCTGCGCGACGGCCTGGTTTCGCCGGCGCAGATCGCCAGCGATTACGGCATCGCGCTACGGGCGGCGGAGTGAGGTCGAGGAGACACGCATGACGAGAACGATAGCCATCGTCGGGGGCGGCGCGATCGGCTCGTCGATCGCCTATTTCCTGGCGAGCGACCCGCTCTTGAAGGCGCAGGTGATCGTGATCGAGCGCGATCCCGTCTATCGCTTTGCCTCCTCGGCGCTCTCGGCGAGCTCGATCCGCCAGCAATTCTCGACGCCGGTCAATGTGGAGCTCTCGCGTTTCGGCATCGACTTCCTGCGCAATATCGCAGACCGCATGGCGGTCGACGGCGACCGGCCAGCGCTCAGCCTCATCGAGCGCGGCTATCTCGTCACCGCCGCCGAGGCATCAGTCCCGACGATGCGCGAGGTGCATGCGATCCAGCAGGAGCTCGGCGTGCCCTCCGCTCTCCTCGATCCGCGACAGCTCGTCGAGCGCTTTCCCTGGATCTCGGCGCAGGGCGTGGCGCTAGCCTCCATCGGCCTCAGGGACGAGGGCTGGTTCGACGGCTACAGCCTCCTGCAGGCCTTCCGCAAGAAGGCGCGCTCGCTCGGCGTGCGCTACGTGGCGGCCGAGGCCGCGGGCTTTGCGCGCCAGGGCGATCGCGTCACCGCCGTCGAGCTGAAGGACGGCGCCGGCGTCGCCTGCGATATCGCCATCAACGCCGCCGGTCCCTGGTCGGGCAAGGTCGCGGCGCTGCTCGGCGTCGACCTGCCGGTCAGGGCGCGCAAGCGCAATGTCTTCATCTTCTCCTGCCGCGAGAAGCTCGCCGATTTCCCGCCCATCATGGACCTTTCGGGCATCTGGATGCGGCCCGAGGGCGACAAATACATCGTGGGCTATACGCCCAAGGACGACGAGCCGGACCCCGACGACCGGCCGCTCGACATTGTCGATGACGAGATCTTCGACGAGAAGATCTGGGAGCCGCTGGCGGCGCGCGTGCCCGCCTTCGAGGCCATCAAGCGCCAGGGTGCCTGGGCCGGCTATTACGAGGTCAACACGCTCGATCACAATGGCGTCGTGGGGCCCCATCCGGCTTTTCGCAACGTGCTGTTTGCCAGCGGCTTCAGCGGCCACGGGATCCAGCATTCCCCGGGCGTCGGCCGCGCGGTGGCGGAGCTTGTCGTGCATGGCGGCTACCGCAGCATCGATCTGTCGCCCTTGTCCTTCGAGCGCGTCATCGCCGGCAAGCCCCTTCTCGAGAAGAACATATTCTGACGGCCATCGCGCCCGAAATTGCAGAAAGGATCGAACATGCGTCTCAAGGACAAGGTTGCGGTGATCACAGGCGCCGCCCAGGGCATCGGCTTTGCCTGCGCGGAACGCTTCATCGCGGAAGGCGCCAAGGTGATGATGTCCGACATCAACGCCGTAAAGCTCGAGGAAAGCGCCAAGAGCCTGGGCGCGGCTTTCGAGCCTGCCGATGCCGGCTTGAAGACCGATGTCGAGCGCCTGATGCAACGCACGATCGAACGACTCGGCCGGATCGACATCCTCGTTTCCAATGCCGGCATCAACAGCATCGCTGAGTTCCTGGACGTGCGGGAAGAGGATTTCGACAGGGTGATCCGCGTTAATCTCAAATCGCAGTTCCTGTGCGGCCAGGCGGCAGCGCGCGAAATGGTGCGCCAGGGCGGCGGCGGCGTGATCATCAACATGTCCTCGGTGAACGCCCTGTTCGCCATCGCGGACCAGGTCGCCTATGCCGCGTCCAAGGGCGGCTCGAACCAGCTCACCAAGGTGATGGCGATCGGGCTCGCCCAGCACGGCATCCGCGTCGTGGCGATCGGCCCCGGCACCATCATGACCGATATGGCCAAGACCGCCGTGCTCGCCAGCCCCGAAGGCCGTCGCAAGGTCATGTCGCGCACGCCGCTCGGACGGGGCGGCGAGCCATCCGAAGTCGCGAGCGTCGCCGCATTCCTGGCGAGCGATGACGCCTCCTATATCACCGGCCAGACGATCTATCCGGATGGCGGCCGGCTGGCGCTCAACTACACCGTGCCGGTCGCCGATTGAGCGAGGAAGCAGCGACGGAGAAGCGGCGAGATCTCGAGGCTCTGCGATAGCGAACGCCATTCGAGGCCATCTGCAAAGCCTGGACGAAAGACCCCACAGCCTTCAAGATCAATCCGCGTCACCTCGTCCCGGGACCAAACACTTAAGATGGCGCTGGACGTTGTACGGATTTTGGGCATATCGGTTCTAGGGGATCGCTCGCGATCTTCGTTGACAGCCGCGGCACGATGATCGACTATTTCGATAGTGGAAGTTTACCATTATCCGGTCGTGCCATGCTGATTGGGTCGGAGGAAGGTCTCTCGAAACGTCGCCTCGACGCGAAAATGACCGCCATGGGGAGCATGGAGGCGTCATGATCCGGAATGTTCGGATCGAAGATGCCCCGCTTGAACCCTCATTGTGGTTCGCGACGGCCGCCGCAGCACCGCAGACCGGGCAGATCGACGGGCGTCTGAAGACGAGCGTCTGTATCGTCGGAGCCGGATATACCGGCCTCTCCACCGCTCTTCACCTCGCCGAGCGCGGCGTCGATGCGCTGGTGCTCGAGGCGAAGGAGATCGGCCATGGCGGCTCGGGCCGCAATGCCGGCCATTGCACGCCGACCTTCCATGTCCATGAGATCCCCGCGATCCGCAAATTGCTCGGCGAGCCCTTTGCCTCGCGCCTGATCGAGCGACAGACCAATGCCGCCAATCTCGTCTTCGACATCATCCGACGCTACGATATCGACTGCGAGGGCGTGCAGACGGGCTATGCCCAGGTGGCGCATGCACCTGCCGCAATGGCCAAGATGGAGCGCCGCTGCCGCTACTATCAGTCGGTCGGCAAGGCGACGCGGATTCTGGACCGCGACGAGGCCGAGCGCCTGACCGGCTCGCCCCGCTATCACGGCGGCTGGTTTCATCCCGAGGGCGGGCATCTCAATCCCTTGGGCTATGCGCGAGGCCTCGCGGGTGCGGCGATGTCGCGCGGCGCGCGCATCTTCACACATTCGCCGGTGACGTCGATTGCGGCCGAGGGCGACCGGTGGCGGGTGGACACGCCGACCGGCACCGTCCTCGCCGACAAGGTGGTGTGCGGCACGGGTGCCTATACCAAGAAGGTCTGGCCGGGCCTCGAGGACAGCTTCAAGCGGCTCGGCGTCGCGGTCATGGCGACGCAGCCGATCGGCGACAATCTGCGCAAGGTCATCGCGCCCAACAACAACACGGTCGTCGACAGCCGCGGCGACGCCATGATCTACAAATACAGCAAGGAGGGTCGGTTGGTGACCTCGGCCTTCGTCGAAGGCCGGCGCGGCCGCGATGTGGCCTATACGAAGGCCCTCATGCGCGACAAGCTCAAATGGCTGTTGCCGCAGCTCACGGAAGTCGACTGGCAGTATTACTGGTTCGGGGCGCTCGACATGCAGCCCAAGACGATACCGCGCCTGTTCGATCTCGCTCCGGGAATCGTGGCTTCGCTCGGCTATTCGGGCCGCGGCGTGCCGACGGCCACCATGATGGGCGCAGTGCTCGCCGAATGGGCGACCGGGACGCCTGAAGCCGACCTCGCCTTGCCGCTCGAGCCGCTCACCCCGGCCCCATTCTACATGAGCTTCGCGCCAAGATTGATGCTGTCCTGGTACCGGTTCCGCGACCAGCGCCTCGCCCGGCGCGGCGGAGCCCATCCACCGCCTTTTTGAAGTCAACCCGAGCGGGCTGCTTTCCCATTGAAATGCCGATGATCACCTGCCATCAGATCGAGCCCAATCAAGAGCGCAAAGGCTGCATTGATCATGGACGCTGGAGGAGACAGGGGGGGCGCGGCTGCGATCGATCGACGCAAGGCGCAGACGCCGAAGACGGCCGACTACCTCAACATCGATTTCGACGTGTTCGGCGACCTCATGAGCTTCTTCGTACGATCGGTGAACCTGATCGTCAGCCGGGACCTCGACGAGAAAATGGAGCCTTTGGCGCTCGCCGGGGGCACCGGCAAAATCTCAACCATCCTGCTGACCGGCGCAAATCCCGGCATCCGGCCTTCGGTGCTCGCCCACTTCATCCAGAAGGACCGTTCGGCCATGGGCAAGCTGATCGAACGGATGGAGCGTGCCGGTCTTCTCAAGCAGAAGATCTCGGCTACGGAGCGGCGGGCGAGGGAGCTCTATTTGACCGACAAGGGCCGAGCGATGGTGCCGAAGGTCCGGGCCGTCATCCGGCGGCAGGACGACGATTTCTTCGGCATGCTGACGCCGGGGGAGCGCAGGAAGCTGCTGGCGCTGCTGCGCAAGATCTACAGCCACCATGTCGACATGGTGCCGACCACCGAGTGATTCTTTCGGTTGGCTCTATCGTTGACGGATCGGCGGCCCGAGGACCTGTCGCAGCCCGGCGACATCGCCCGCATCGTCGCGTTGCTGCTCGATCTGCCTGGCTCGGCGAGCATCGCCGAGATCCCGATCAATTCGACATTGGAAGACATAGCGTGATGCCGAACCGCATGCCGCAGGAAGGGCGCTGACCCATGGGACCGCAGGTTGATCCGCTCGCGCCGGAGACGAGCTTCCCGTCCAAGGTCGACGTGGTGGTCGTGGGAGGCGGGATCATCGGCACCAGCACGGCGCTCGCCCTGGCCAAGAGCGGCGTCTCCGTCGCCTTGTGCGAAAAAGGCCACATCGCAGGAGAGCAATCGAGCCGGAACTGGGGATGGGTGCGCAAGGCGCGCCGCGATCCTCGAAATCCCCCTGATCGTCGAAAGCCTGAGGATGTGGGAGCGGATGAACGAGACCGTCGATGCGGAGACCGGCTTTCGCACCACGGGCATCATGTTCGCCGCCGAGAGCGAAGCCGACCTCGCCCGCTACGAGACCTGGCTCGAATATGCGAAGCCCTACCAGATCGACGCCCGGATGATCACCTCGGACGAGATCGAGAAGCTCTTCCCCGGAGGGGGGCGATGCTGGAAGGCGGCACTCTATTGCCCTTCGGATGGACGCGCCGAGCCGCAGAAGGCGGCGCCCGCCATCGCCGCGGCGGCCCGCCGCGCCGGCGCCGCGGTCCTCACCGACTGCGCCGTGCGCGGCCTCGAGACCACGGGCGGGCGCATCACAGCCGCAGTGACCGAGCGCGGCCGCATCGCCTGCCAGTCGGCCGTGGTCGCGGGCGGCGCCTGGTCCCGACGCTTCCTCAGCGATCTCGGCTTGCGCCTGCCGCAGCTCAAGGTCCGCGCCAGCGTGATGCGCACTGCGCCGCTCGAGGGAGCCCCGACTACGGCGCTGTGGTCGAAGGAGGTCGGCTTTCGCAAACGCCTGGATGGCGGCTACACCGTCGCCGACGGCCACGCCAATATCGCACCGATCGTCCCCGACAGCTTTCGCTTCCTTGGCGATTTCATGCCGGCCATGCTCATGGAATGGCGGTCGCTTCGGCTGCGTCTCGACGGGCGGTTCCTGCAAGAGTGGCGCGAAGCGCGGTCCGTGCCGCTCGACCAGCCTTCGCCCTATGAAGCCGTGCGTGTGCTCGACCCTGCACCCGACCGGGCCTCGCTGCGAAAGGCTCTGGGGACCCTCACATCGCGCTTTCCGGCCTTTGCAGGAGCGCGTATCGTGCAGGAGTGGGCCGGGCTGATCGACGTGACGCCGGATGCGATTCCGGTGATCTCCAAGGTCGAGAGCCTGGCGGGCCTCGTCGTGGCGACCGGCTTCTCCGGCCACGGCTTCGGCATCGGCCCGGCCGCCGGCCGCCTGGCGGCCGATCTCGCCACGGGCGCGACGCCGATCGTCGATCCGACCGAATTTCGCTTCTCGCGCTTTGCCGACGGCTCGAGGCCGCGGCCGATCGCGGGGATGTAGCGAGGGCCCTCAGCGCGGCGGGCCCAGGACCGCAATGCCGCACAGCATGACCTCGAGCAACAGGGAGTTGCGACCATGACTGACACCACGAAGAAGGATGAGGTTGGAAACTTGACGGCCAGACTTGCTCCCGACCGGCGCCGGCTGATGGCGCTCGGCCTCGGCGCCGGAGCGCTGGCCTGGTCAGGGCCGAGACTCGGCTGGATCGAATCGGCCCGCGCCGCTACGCCACCAGCCAAGCCCACGGGGCAGGTCATCATCGGCCTCTCTCAGGAACCGACCGTCTTTCATCCGCTCAAGCTTCATATCGAGGTGGATGAGGGGGTATATTTCAACCTGTTCAGCGCGCTCTGGCGCGTCGATCCCAAGGGCGATTTCGTGCCGGACCTCGCCGCCGAGATCCCGTCCCTCGCCAATGGCGGCATATCGGAAGACGGGCTCGCTTGGCGCATCAAGCTGCGCGACAATGTGAAATGGCATGACGGCACGCCCTTCACGGCGGAGGACGTGAAGTTCAATCTCGACCTCATCAACAACTCGAAATTCGCCGCGGGCCGACGCGCAGGCCACGAGCTCGTCAAGGACATCAAGGTCGTGAGCCCGACCGAGATCACCTGGCGCCTGGAACGGCCCTACGCGCCCTATCAGTCCATCCTGTCCTGGACCTTCCTGGTGCCGAAGCACCTCCTCGAGAAGGAGGCCGACCCCAACACCACGCCAAGCTTCCTAGCGAATCCAGTCGGCACGGGCGCGTTCAAATGGGTAGACCGGGTTCCCGGCGACCATATCACGCTCGCTGCCTATCCGGGCTATCACGGTGGCGGCCCCCATCTGGAGCGGCTGACATTCAAATACATTCCCGACCTCACCGTCCTCTACACGCAATTCCAGACCGGGGAGATCGACTATACCGGCATCCAGTTCATAACGCCGGACCATTATGCCGAGGCCAAGACGCTCAAGGACCGCGTCGTGACGCGGGTGCCGCAACCCTTCGTCGAGAACATCGCCGTCAACACCGGCCTGCCGGTGTTCAAGGATCGAGCCGTCCGCGAGGCGCTCTATTACGCGATCGACAAGCAGAGCATCATCGAGCAGATCTACTATGGCCTGCCGACCCCGACCGAATCCTTCCTGCCGTCGCAGTCATGGGCGTTCAACCCCAACCTGCCCAAGCACGAATACAATCTGGAAAAGGCCAAGAAGATCCTGACCGATGCCGGCTGGATGCCGGGCCCTGATGGCGTGCGCGCCAAGAACGGCGCCAGGCTCGAATTCACCAACTCGACCACCGCCGGCAACCATGTGCGGGAGCAGGCCCAACAATTGCTCCAGCAGAACTGGCTGGAGATCGGCGCCAAGATGAACATAAGCAATCTTCCCCCGGCGGTCATGTGGGGCGATTATTGGATGATGTCGAAATTCGAGAGCGCAATGGTCGGCATCGACTTCATGGTCGGTCCGGATCCGGACTCCACGGACTACTTTTCCAGCCACTCGATCGGCGCCACGGGCGGCGGCGGGCAGAACACGACTCAATACGAAAACGCCGATGTCGATGCCCTGCTCAAGGAGGGTTCGAGCACGGTCGATATCGCGAAGCGCAAGGTCGCCTACCAGAAGATGCAGGAGATCACGCGGCGCGATCTGCCTTACCTGCCGATCTTCCAATACACCGTGGCGCAGGGCGTGAAGGCCAAGCTCGAAGGGTTCGCGCCGAACGTCAACGTGCAGGAGAACTGCTGGAACGCCAATACCTGGTACTGGGCAAGCTGACAGGGATGCGGACCTGCGCGAGGCCGACCGCGCAGGTCCGTGATCCGGCGTACACACGAGAGGTCGTGGGATGGCAAGCTATCTGTTCGGACGCTGCGTGCAGAGCCTCGTCCTGCTCTGCCTCGTTTCGCTGATCGGCTTTTCCGTCCTGCATCTCGCGCCCGGCGGTCCGCTCGCGCAATTCGCGCTGGTTCCGGGCATGTCGCAAGCCGATATCGCCCGCATCGCCGCGCAGATGGGCCTCGATCAGCCCTTGCCCATCCAATACTGGGAATGGTTCAGCCGGCTGCTCACCGGGGATTGGGGACATTCCTACCGGGACAGCCAGCCGGTTCTCGCCGTGATCGCCTCGCATCTTCCAGCGACGCTCGAGCTGATGATCGCCGCCCTTCTGATCGCAGTGATGCTCGGCATGTGGATCGGCATCATGGGAGCGGTCCGCCGCTATTCCATCTTCGATATGCTCGCCACCATCGGAGCGATGATCGCGCTGTCGATCCCGACCTTCTGGTTCGGCCTCGTCGTCATCTACCTGTTCTCGGTGAAGCTGGCTTGGCTGCCGGCAGGCAGCCGTTTCAGCATCGGGGACGGCTCGCTCGTCGATTATGCCCACCATCTCATAGGGCCGGCGCTCGTCCTGGCCTTGGTCGAGGTCGCCGTCTGGAGCCGCTATATGCGCGCTTCGATGCTCGACGCCCTCGGGCAGGACTATATCCGCACCGCGCGCGCCAAGGGATTGCCGCAGAGAATCGTGCTCTTGCGGCACGCGTTCCGCAATGCGCTATTGCCCATGATCACGCTGGCCGGCCTCGAATTGCCCAGCGTGCTCGGCGGCGCCCTGGTCACCGAGACGGTCTTCACCTGGCCCGGCATGGGCCGGCTGTTCCTCGATTCACTCAGCTATCGCGACTATCCGGTGGTGATGGGCCTGTTGATGTTCTCGGCGGTGCTCGTGCTCGTCGCCAATCTCCTCGCCGATATCTGCTGCGCCGTCGCCGATCCGCGGATCAGGCTGACATGAGCGAGGCTCTCGGGACCGACGCCGTCGCGCTCGCGGAAAAGGCGCCGTTCGCCGCAAGCCCCGAAATGGGGCAGCGCAACCGCCCCTGGCTGCGCTTCAGGCGGCATCGCCTGGCGATGTTCGGCAGTGTCGCGATCCTCGTCCTGGTGCTCGCGACCATCGCCGGGCCTTGGCTTATCCCCTTCGATCAGCTGCATATCGAAATCCGCAACCGCTTCGCACCGCCGCTGTTGGGTGGGCATGTATTCGGCACCGACCAGCTCGGGCGCGATCTCGCCGCGCGACTGCTCACCGCGGGGCGGCTGTCGCTCGCGGTCGGCTTCGCTGCCATGGTGATCAGCGCTTCCTTCGGCACGCTGATCGGCGTGGTGGCCGGATATTACGGAGGCTTCGTCGGCGCGGCCCTGATGCGCTTCGTCGATGCCATACTGTGCTTTCCGACGATCTTCCTGCTCCTCGTCCTTGCAGCCTTCATCGTGCCGAATGTGGCGATGATCACGCTGATCATCGCCGCGACCGCCTGGATGGAGGTGGCGCGCATCGTCGCCAGCCAGATCCGGACATTGCGCGAACGCGACTTCACGCTCGCCGCCGAAATGCTCGGCGCATCGGGCAGCTACATCATGTTCAACGAGCTTCTGCGCAACGCCGTCGGGCCGATCATCGTCGCGGCGACGCTCACGGTGGCGCGGGCGATCCTGCTCGAAGCCTATATCAGCTTCCTCGGCTACGGCATCCAGCCGCCGATGGCGAGCTGGGGCAATATGCTCAATAACGCGCAGCAATATCTCGATTCGGCGCCATGGCTCGCGATCTTTCCAGGGCTCGCGATCACGCTTGCGGTGACGAGCTTCAATTTTGTAGGGGACGGGCTGCGCGATGCCCTCGACGCCCGCATGGACATCGGTTGAGCTATCCATGATAGAGGCATCGCCAGCAGCAGCGTCGGCAGGCCCTTCCGCGATCGCGGCGACGCAGGTTGTGCCGGAAGACACGGTGCTCGAGGTGAAGAACCTCGGCGTCGCCTTCCGAAGCGAAGCCGGCCTGACGCAGGTCGTCCATGATGTCTCGTTTACGGTGAAGCGAGGCGAGGTGCTGGCGCTCGTGGGCGAGTCCGGATCCGGCAAGAGCGTCACGAGCCTCGCTCTGATGCGGCTGACGCAGCCCGCGCCTCGCACCGAGCTCACGGGATCGGCCCTGTTTCGCGGCCGCGACGGCGTCACGCGAAACCTCCTCGCGCTGTCCGAAACGGATATGCAAGGGATGCGCGGCAACGAGATCTCGATGATCTTCCAGGAGCCGATGACCTCGCTCAACCCCGTCCAGCCGGTCGGCATGCAGATCGCCGAGGCGATCATCTATCATCGCGGGATGGGCCGCCGTTCGGCGCTCGAGGAGACCGAGCGGCTCTTGGAGCTCGTCGGCATCTCGGAAGCGCGTCGGCGGCTTTCGTCCTATCCCCACCACCTTTCCGGGGGCATGCGCCAAAGGGTCATGATCGCGATGGCGCTCGCCTGCGATCCGAGCGTGCTGATCGCCGACGAGCCGACGACGGCGCTCGACGTGACGGTGCAGGCTCAGATCCTCGAGCTTCTACAGGAGCTGCGGGCGCGCATGGGGACGGCCATCTTGTTCATCACGCATAATCTCGGCGTGGTGGCCGAGATCGCCCACCGGGTGATGGTGATGTATGCGGGGCGAATTGTGGAGCAGGGCTCGGTCATGACCGTGCTGAAGCATCCCATGATGCCGTATACAAGGCGACTTCTGCGCTCTGTGCCGCGTCTCGAGATCCCCGACAGAAGTGGTGCGGCGCTCGAAGCGATACCGGGCAGCGTTCCGGATCCCTCGCGCCTGCCTTCAGGATGCTCCTTCCACCCGCGCTGCGACCATGCCCAAAGAACCCTGTGCGACGTCACGGTTCCCAAGATCGAGGAGGTGTCCGCCGACCATTTCGTTCGCTGCCATCGCTGGCGCGCCATTGCCGAGGGGGAAGCGTGAGATGAGCGACGCAAGGGTTAGCGAGCGATCCGGCTCCCCCTCTACCGCAATCCTCGATGTGCAGGGCCTTTCGCAATGGTTTGCGGTCGGCGGGCACTTTCTCGGACGTCGCCGGCAGCATGTGCGCGCCGTCGAGGACGTGTCCTTCTCGATCGCACGACGAGAAGTGCTGGGCCTCGTCGGGGAATCAGGCTCGGGCAAAAGCACGCTCGGCCGCGCCGTGCTGCGGCTCACCACGCCGACCAATGGCCGCATTGTCTTCGAGGGTCAGGACGTCACGCATCTCAGCCGCAGGCGCCTGAGGCCGATGCGGCCGCGGATGCAGATGATCTTCCAAGATCCCTTCGCCTCGCTCAATCCGCGTATGACGGTCGGACAGATCATCGCCGCGCCCCTCGTCATCCACCGGAGGGACCTGTCGCGGCGCCAGCGCGACGAGAAGGTTGCGGCGGCTCTGACGGCGGTCGGACTGTCCGAGCGCAATGCCGAGCGCTTCCCGCATGAATTCTCGGGCGGCCAGCGCCAGCGCATCGGCATCGCGCGGGCTATCATGATGGAGCCGAGCCTCTTGGTCGCCGACGAGCCAGTCTCCGCCCTCGATGTCTCCATCCAGGCACAGATCGTCAATCTGCTCCTCGAGATCAGGCGCAAGCTCGGCCTCGCCATCCTGTTCATCAGCCATGATCTTGCGGTGGTGGGGCATGTCTGCGACCGCGTCGCTGTCATGTATCTCGGTCGCATCGTCGAGATCGCCGAGGTGCGTTCCTTGTTCGAGAGGCCGCGCCATCCCTATACCGAGGCCCTGTTCTCGGCTGTCCCGAACGCCGACCCCGCGCTTCGACGCGAGCGGGTCATCCTGAAGGGCGACCTGCCGAGCCCCCTTTCGCCTCCGAGCGGCTGCGCCTTCCGCACTCGCTGCCCCTATGCCGTGCCGGCTTGCGCCGAGGTCGTGCCGCCTTTGCGGATGGTCGGCCCCGGCCACTTGGCCGCCTGCATCAGGGAGGAGCTCGCGCTTCGGCCGGCGACGGCGTGACGCGTATAGCCGAGGGCATCGCGTCGGGACTACGCAATCGCGGTGATGGCGCGATGGGCATTCTGCAGGGCGACTGAGGCGGATGGCTTTCGGCTTCCCATGAGAGGCGCTGGGCTGGCCGACTGACCTCACTCCGTGCCTCGAAAGGGCGACGTCATAGCCTAATATGCGCGAAATCCGTGCTGAAGGTGACGCGCTCCGGATGATTGACGGAGACGACGTGCTCGAGCGTCTTGCCGTCCGCTCCGCTGACCGTGCTGCGATATTCAAGCACATTGATGCCGGCGGGGATGCCCAGCAGGGACGCGTCCTCCTCGTCGATTGGTGCGACGCTGATTTCGCTCTTGCGATTGGTCGGCTCGAGCCGATAGCGGGCGCGAAGCAATTCGTAGAGCGAGGCGTTGTTCGTCAGATCCTCGGCGGTCAAGCCCGGCACGGCGGCCGCCGGCAGATAGCTCGTCTCGATGCAGATGGGGAGCGCGTCGGCGGTCCGCAGGCGGCGGATGGTGACGGCGGCTGATCCAGCAGGCATATCCAGCCTTTCGGCCAGTCTCGCGTCGAGCTTGCCGCGCGCAAACGCCAAGAGACGGCTTCCGGGCTCGGCACCGGCGCTGCGCACCATCTGCGACATGCTGAAGGCCCGGTGCGAATCCATGACGCGCACCACGCGAACGCTGGCAACACGCGTTCCGTTGGTGCTATCGCGCTCGAGGATGCCGGCCCGCACCAGATTCTGCATTCCCTGCCGGACCGTCATGCGGCTCAGTCCTAGCCGTTTGGCAAGATCGCGCTCGGAGGGAATGCGGGCGCCGGGCGCGAGCTGCTCGGCGCGCACCAGTTCGCGCACTGCTTCCTGGGCGCGGATATAGGCGGGGTGCCCCTGCTTCTCGCGCGCCGCCACGGGCGAGGAGGTTTTCGCCGACACTATTTGAGCGCTCCGGTTGTCAAGCCGCCCATGAATTGCCGCTGCATCGAAAGGAACACGACCAGCACCGGGACGATGGAAATAACCAAGCCGGCGAGCAGGACAGACCAGTCCGTGTGCAACGAATCGCCGAACGTCGTCAATCCGACCGTCAGGGGCCGCAGCGCATCGCTGCTCACGAAGGTCAAGGCGAAGACGAACTCGTTCCACACCCGCATGCCTTGGATCAGGGCGGCTGCGGCGAGAGCGGGCCGGGACAGGGGCAGATAGACGCTCCAGAAGCGCCGCAGCATGGAGGCCCCATCGATCGTCGCCGCCTCCGTCATCTCGTGAGGGATGAGCGTCATATAGGCGCGCAGCAGCAACACCGTGAAGGGTAGCCCATAGGCGATGTCGGGGAAGATCATCGCTCCGTAAGTGTTGTAGATGCCGAGTACCAGCATAATCTTGAACAGCGGAAACAGCGTCACCTCGGGCGGCACGATCAACCCGCCGAGGATGAACCCATGCACCAGCCAGCGGCCCGGAAAGCGCATGGTGACGAGCACGAAGGCGGCAAGCGCAGCGAGGAGCACGATGGCCGCGACCGAAACCGCGGTGACGAGCAGGCTGTTCGCCATAAAATGTCCGAGCCCGAAGCGCCAGGCCGCCGCGTAGTTCGCAAAATGCCAGATCTTCGGCAGCGCCCAGCTTGCGTCGAAGAGCTCGTCCGACCTCTTCAGCGAATTCAGGCAGAGCCAGACCAGCGGATAGATTGTGATAACGGCAAGCCCGCAGAGGAGAGCAAGGGCGAAGGCCCGTTCGAATTTCGCCCGAGCGCCGGGGCGACCGAGGATGCCCGCCTTGCTCATCGCGGATCGCGGGTTCTCGAGCGCTGCGACTGACGCAGCTGTAGGCTTCCGACGATCGAGCTCAACACGAACATGAGGACTGCGATGGCGGATGCATAACCCACCCGGTCGTCGCGAAATGCCGAACGATACATATACGTGCCGAGCACGTCGCTCGCATTGTTCGGACCGCCCGCCGTCATCACCCAGACGATGTCGAACACCTTCACGGCGCCGAAGATGGTGATCAGCGTCATGAGCACCGTGGTCTCGCTCACGCCAGGGACGGTAACGTGCAGGAATTTCCCCCAGCCGCTCGCGCCGTCGATCTCGGCCGCTTCGTAAAGCTCGCGTGGAATGCCACGGATGGCGACGATGAAGAGCACGGTCAGGTATCCGACCCATTGCCATTGCGACACGGCGATGATGGCCGGCAGCACCGTCTTCTCCTCGCCGAGCCAGGCGTGCGCCAGGTCCTCGAGGCCGCAGGCCGTCAGCAGCTGATCGATCAGGCCGACATCGGGCTGATAGAGGATCTGCCATAAGAGGCCGATCACCGTGATCGGCAGGATGGAGGGGATGAAGAAGGCGATGCGGAAGAAGCCAGACAGGCGGCGCGATATCATGTCGGATTCGAGGATCGCCGCGAGCGCGAGCGCAAAGCCGACTTGAAAGATCAGCGACACGATCGCGTAGAGGACATTGCCGCGTAGCGCCTGCCAGAAGAGCGGGTCGGCCAAGAGATTGCGGAAATTGTCGAGGCCGACATTGCGCCAGGTCGTGCTGAGCGAGCTCCAGTCATGGAGGCTGTATTGGAAGCTCGCGAGCAGCGGCAGATAGAGGAAGACGCCGATGAGGCCGATGACCGGCGCCATTGCCAGCCATGGCGCAAGCTTCGTCTGCCACCTGTGTCGCGTCATCGCCCGTTACGCGCGTCAACCGCGTTCGGTCTTGGCCTGCCGTGCCGCGGCCCGGACCTTCTCCATCACCTGCGCCGGCGTCTCGCTGTCGCCCATCAGCGCCTGCGCGCCGGCGAGATAGACCGATGCGATGCGGCTCTCGATATCGGTGTCGAGCCACAGCACGAGCTCCTTGGCCTTGCCGATCTCCTCGATGCCGCGCAGCGTCTGCGGCGGTGCGTTCGCGGCCGTGACCGAGCCGATGGTCGCCGAGGTGCGATGGGTGATGCGGGTGAACTCCGCACCTTGCTGCTGGCTGGTGAGGAAGTTCAGGAAGGCCATCGCCTCGTCGGGATGCTTGCTGGTCGCCGAGACGACGAAGCCGTCGGGCGCTCCGGTCAGTACATCCTGCTGGCCGCGAGCTCCTGGGATCGGCGGCATCGGGAAAAAGTCCCAGCCATCCTCCTCGAGCTTCGTTCCCGGGACACGGCCGAACTCGACGAGCTCCTGATACATCATGGCGTTGCGCCCGGCGAAGAAGCTGCTCCGGGCGACTGCATGGGTGAAGGCGTTGGGCGTCTTGTTGAACCACCCCTTGATCAGGAAGTCGCGATAATAGGTGAGAGCATCCGTATATCCTGAATCAGTGAAGAGCTTGTCGACCGGAAAAGTGAGCTGGTAATCGGCGAGACGGACTTCGCGCGGCACGAGCTTGGCGTTCAAGTCGCCGACATAATGCGAGGTCGCCCAGGCGAGCTGCGAACCGAAGGCGATCGGCGTGATGCCCGCGGCCTTCAGCTTGTCGAGCGCGGCTGTGAAGCTTGGCCAATCGGTTGGCGCGCTCGCGCCGGCCTTGGCGAACAGCGCCTTGTTGTAGATCATGAACTTGGCGTCGAGATTGAGCGGCACGCCGTAGAGCTTACCTTCGGTCCGGTAGGCTTCCAGCGTCGAGGGAGCGAAACGGCCCTGCCACTCCGGCTTGCCGAGATAGTCCGTCAGATCGCGCAAGCGGCCGGCGCGGATGAACTGGCGCGTATATTCGCCCACCCAGGTGAAGTAGATATCCGGGATCTCGCCGCTCGCCATGACCACGCGGATCTTGGCTTTGTAGGGCTCGTCGGCGACCGCATCCATGTTGATGGTGACGTTCGGATGCGCCGCCTGAAAGGCGCTCACGGCATTCTGGAAGAACTGGATATTGTCCGGCTCTGGCCATTTGTGCAGGAAGGAGAGCGTGACCTTCTCCTGCGCCCTCGCTCTGCCGGAGGGGAGGGCGCCTGCCATGAGAGAGGCGCCGGCCAAGGCCAAGCCGCCCTTCGTGAAATCGCGTCGCTTCATCTGTCTCGCCCTCCTGTTGATCTATGCCGTATCGTTGCGGCGGACGATCTTGCTCGCATCCAATCCAGGCTGGCCCGGCAAGATCGGCGTGCCATGCCCGAAGGCGCCCTTGAAGCCGCAGACCTGCGCCGCGAGCTTCGCGCCGCGTGCCAGGGCCGCATCGATGCCAAGGCCGGAGCCATAGGCGAGGAGAAAGCCCGCGACGAAGCCGTCGCCGGCTCCGAGCGTGTCGACGGCATCGACGGGCTCGATCGGGTGCATGTGCATCGTCCCGCCCTGCAGCGCGCAGGCTCCGGCCGAGCCGCGCGTGGCGACGATGACGGAGGGTCCCCGGTCGGCGCAGCAGCGCATGAGTTCATCGCAATCTTCGAGGGACCGGCGCGGGCAGGATAGGAAGGCGATATCGACATGCGCGAAGGTCGAAGCCACGCCCGGCCGCTGCCAATGTTCGGAATAATCATATGAGAGGAGCCTCGCCGCGGCGGCGAGCCGCGGCATCTCCTCGTCGAGCCCACTATGCACACTCGTATGCACGACGTCGTGCTCCGCCACGAAAGCAAAATCCTTCTCGGTCAGCTCGTAGCAGGCGCGGATACCGGGATTGCTGCCGGCGAAGACGCGGTCGCCGCCCTCATGGCGGACGCGCGACCAGGAATTCGGGCCCTCCAGAAGCCGGCAATGGCTGACATCGACGCCTTCGGCCTCGAGGCTCTCGCAGATCAGCTTGCCGAGCGCGTCCTTGCCGAAGCAGCCGAGATAGCTCGTAGCCGCACCGCTTCGCCGCGCGAGCACCGTCACATTGACGGCGTTGCCGCCGGGATATTGCATTCCCTCGTCGAGATAGAGGTCGACAGTGTTGTCGCCTATGCCGAGGAGGCGCAGCATCAGTATGCGGTCTTCCACATATATCGGCGCGTGGTCAGTGGGTGATTGTGCCACACCGCCAGCCGCTCCGAGATGCGGCGCAGCGGGGCCTGCAGCACATTCGCCGCCACGATCGGGCGGATGCGCGGATCGACGCCCTTCATCTCGTAGTCCTTGCTGTCATAGATGAACAGGCGCTCGGTGTATTTCTTGCAGAAGCGTTCGACGCGATCCATGAGCGGGCGGCTCGGATCCTCGCCCTTGATGAGGACGAGCGGCGTGTTCTGGTCGACGATCTCGAAAGGGCCGTGGAAGAACTCGGCTGCTTCGAGCGCCACGCTGTGCATCCATTGCATCTCCATCAGCACGCAGACGCCCCAGACATAGGCGGTGGCGAAGGTGGGGCCGGCGGCGACATGGTAGAGGATGCGGTCATCCTTCAACAGGCGCGCATCCTCGGCCGAGCGCTTGTCGTTCGCGAGCGCGGCATCGACCATCACCTGCGGCAGCGCGTGGAGCGAGGACATCAGCGGGTCGAACAGCTCCCAGCCGTCCTTTGCGGCCATCAGGCCGCCGACAAGCGCCTGGAGGATCATGAACAGGCTCGCGCCGCCGCTCGATGCGCCCATCAGCAGGGGCGCTTTCACGGCCTGGGCAAGGGGCGCCTCGGCCTTTTCGGTGATGGCGACGACCTGGCATTTGCGGCCGCGCAAAAACTCGGCGGCCTGCGTCGTCTCGGGCGTCGTGCCGGATTTCGAGCCGAGGATCACCAAAGTCTCGGCATCCAGCCGCTTTGGATCGAGCGTCATGAACTCGGCCGGGAAGTAGCGGCGAACCTCGAGCGAGCGGCTGTAATGCTCGATCCAATATTCGACCGTGAGCATCGACCGGTTCGGACCGCCGCAGCCGACGAGATAGACGCGCTTGATGTCTCCGGCGATCTTTTGCCCGAGGGCAGAGGCCCGATCCATCTCGCTGAGGGCCTGTTCGTAGCTCTGCAGCGTCGCCTGCGCATCGATATCCGACGCCATGAGCAGCAACCTTTTTGGTTCGACCAATGACCGATTGGTATAGGCCAACGCAAGTGAGATGACAATCCCGGTCGCCCGGATGGACGCCAAAAATAAGGGTGACCTGGCCGGCTGATCGAGGCTCGATCTCGTTCCCGCTTGGCGCTGGATAGCAGCGGCCACGCCCTTCTGTTGGCGAACTCAACGCGCTCTGAAGCCGCTTTCCGAGGCTGCGTACCGGAGAGCGCGACGATGGCGTCGCCGCGCAGTTCGCGCCCCTTGGCCTAGAACTCGACTTTCACGCCGACGCGGCCACCGGCGCTCCAACTGCGGCCGGCGCCAAGGCTTCGATCGTAGAATGTGGAACCGAAAAGGCTGACCTTCTCGTAGAGCTTGGCCTCGAGGCCGGCGTCGACCTCACCCCAGGTGCCGCCCAGCGAACCCTTCAGAAGCACGCTGTCGGCGCCGGACAGCGTCGAGAATGTCGCCGAGGGCCTGTTGCTGGTGAAATCGTGCCAGAGATTGGTGCGCACCCACAAGGTCACGGGGCCCGAGCCGGTCGAAGTCGCATAGGACAGCTTCGTCCCGATGCGGCCGCGCGCATCGTCGGTCCCGCCAAAGCTGGTGAGACCAAAGAGGTCGGAACCCGAATTGAGCTCGAGGTGCTGGTAGATGAGCTGGGCCTGTGGCTCGATCGTCCAGGCGGTGGCGAAATGAATAGGGTAGCCGCTCTCCAGCGAAGCGCTCACTGCAGAGCCATCGACGCTCATGCCGGTATTGACCGTCTGGCCCTTCGCCTGGCCGAACCAGGTACCCTGAGCGACGCCGTCGACATACCAGCCCGACGGAAAGAAATGGGTCCAATAGGCGCCGGCGGAATACGCATTTATCGAGAGCGTGCCCGCCTTGTTGGTGGCGTAGACGCCGGAATAGACCTGACTCACATCGGCCGAGGCGTCGACATAGCCGACATAGAGCCCGGCGCGATCGCGCGAACCGTCGGCGCCATCGCGATGCAGCAGGTCGATGCCGGCCTGGATCCCGCCGAAGGAATAGCTGTATTGCGGCCCGCGGCCGTTGAGGACATCGTTGTCGATAGTCGGCCCCGTATGATCGCCCGACTTCTGCCAGCCTGTGACGCCGAAGATGCGAGCCCACATGATGGCATTCTGCGCGCCGGCGATTTCGGCGGCGCGCGCCAGC
>JBIOEK010000005.1:0-23332 GCA_044445925.1 Hyphomicrobiales bacterium | reverse complement strand
GTATTGCGCCATGTGCTGGGCGACGAGGAAGACGTTGTTCTCGAAAAGGGCGCTGCGCACCAGCTGGCCCTTGCCGGTGCGCTGACGTTCGTGCAGCGCCGCCAGGATGCCGATCGCCCCGAACATGCCGCCCATGATGTCGTTGACGGAGGTGCCGGCTCTGAGCGGCCGCCCCGGCGGGCCGGTCATATAGGCGAGGCCGCCCATCATCTGCACGACCTCGTCGAGCGCCGCGCGGTTCTCGTAGGGGCCAGCCAGGAAGCCCTTGAGCTGGCAGTAGATGAGGCCGGGATTGCCGGCGCTCAGCGCCTCGTAGCCAAGGCCCAGGGAATCGAGGCCGCCGGGACGGAAGTTCTCCGTCAGCACGTCAGCCCTGGCGACCAGCTTCTTCGCCAACGCCAAGCCCTTCGGCGCCTTGAGATCGAGGGCGAGGCTTCGCTTGTTGCGGTTGAAGGTCGCGAAGAACCCTGCGCCCGCCCCCACGAGGCGCCGCGTATTGTCGCCATCCGGCACGGGCTCGATCTTGACCACATCGGCGCCGAGATCGCCGAGCACGAGGCCGCAGCTCGGCCCCATGACCATATGCGAGAACTCGACGACGCGAATGCCGGATAGCGGATCGGACATGTCTCTACGGATCGGACTTGGCTCTACGGATCGGACTTGGCTCTACGCCGCCTGCGATATCTCCTCGAGCGCCAGATTGTTGGTGCGCGGCCCGAAGACGCCGATCGACACCATCACCACCAGCATGGCGAAGGCGATGAACACGAAGACGCCGGTCGCTCCGAAATTCTGCAGGAAGAAGGCGATCATGAAGCTCGTGAACACCGTCGACAACCGGCTGAAGGAGTAGACGAAGCCGACGGCGCGCGCCCGTATGCGGGTCGGGAACAGCTCGGCCTGGTAGGCGTGATAGGAATAGGAGAGCAGGTTGTTCGAGGTGGTGATCAGGATGCCGAAGGCCACAAGCATGATGGCCGCCGACATCTGGGAGAACAGGAGGCCGAAGACGGCGGTGCCGAGCGCTGCCCCGACGATCTGCCACTTCCGCTCGATCTTGTCGGCGATCAGGCTGCACAGCAGCGGGCCCAGAGGGTAGACGAGCGCGATGATGAACGAGTACTGCAGGCTCTTGGTGAAGCTCGCGCCCTGGGCGGCCAGGAGCTGCGGCACCCAGTTGCCGAAGCCGTAGAAGCCGATGGTCTGGAAGAAGTTGAAGACCGCCAGCATGATGGCGCGGTTCATGTAGGGCGACTTCCACATCTCGGAGAAGTTGGCGCTGCCTTCCTCGGGCACCGAAAGCCCGGGTGTCGGCAAGGGCCCGCCGAGTTCGCCGGCGATGCGGGCCTCGATTGCCGCGGTAATGCGCTCGGCCTCCTCGATCCGGCCGCGCTGCGCGAGCCAGCGCGGCGATTCGGGCAATTCGCGCCGGATCCACCAGACGATGACGGCGCCCAGCACCGGAAAAGCCACGACCCAGCGCCAGCCCGCGATCCCGAACGGATCTTCCGGGATGAGCAGCCAGGAGAGCAGCGTGACCAGCGGGACGGCGAGGAACTGGATCGACTGGTTGACCGCGAAGGCCCGGCCGCGCATGGATTTCGGCATCAGCTCGGTGAGATAGCTGTCGATGGTGACGAGCTCGACGCCGACGCCGACGCCGGCGATGAAGCGCCAGAGCAGGACGCCGAAGCGCGTGTCCTGCGTCGCCATGACCCCCGTCGCCAGCGCATACCAGAGAAGCGCATAGGTGAAGATGGCGCGCCGCCCGTATTTATCGGCAACCGACCCGAATACGATCGTGCCCACGAACAAGCCGGCGAAGGTGACGGACGCAAAGCTCGCCTGATCGGAGAGGCCGAAGAGCCCGGCATTGGTGCCGCTGAAGATGCCGCTGCGGATGAGGCCGGGGCTGACATAGGCGGTGAAGAACAGGTCGTAGATCTCGAAGAAGGCGCCGAGCGACAAGAGCACGAGCAGCCGCCACAGATAGGGCGACGAGGGCAGCCGGTCGAGGCGGGCAGTGATCGCCGCGGCTTGAGTTGACGACATGGTTTTCTCCCCGATCAGCACGGCCTTTCCGGCCTTGTCCTTTGGTGGCCCCGGAACGCACCGGAGCGGCTT
Organism: Hyphomicrobiales bacterium; assembly: GCA_044445925.1. Lineage (GTDB taxonomy): Bacteria > Pseudomonadota > Alphaproteobacteria > Rhizobiales > Beijerinckiaceae > GAS188. The sequence continues at coordinate 21,205 of JBIOEK010000005.1, read as the reverse complement.
GCGGGAAGGTTATTGAAACAGGGCGCGCCTGTCACCTGCGGCGGGCTTTGCGAATTCGGCTCAGAGCCGGCGGAGTTGGAGCAGCGGGCTTGGAGCGAATAGAGCTTCCCCTCCCCGACCTCGGCGCCCGCCGCAACGATGCGATCGAGATCGTCCTGGCCGCCGAGGTCGGTCAAGCCTGCCATTCGGTCAAGCCTGCCATTCGGTCAAGCCTGCCATGGAGAGCGCACCACAATCGCGGCCTGCGTCGTCGCGATCAATATCCCGGCAAGGACCGCGACGAGCCCAAGGATCAGGCTGAGGGTAATCGGTTCGCCGATAAGTTGATTGGCGAGCAACGCCGCGGCTATGGGATTGACGGTCATGGTGCTTGCCACTCGCGTCGGCGTTGCCCTCTGCAGCGCCAGGACCCAAAGGATGAAGGCGAGCGCACCCCCGCCTACTCCCAGATAGATGCCGGCAATCCATTGCGGAGCGCCAAAGCTGCCTAGAACCGCGACGCGGTCGGTCAGCGCGCCGACCAGGATGAGCGCCGCGGCGCCTGACCCCATGCCGACCGCCAGGAATCCGAGAGCGCTGGATCTTTGGATGAAGGGGCGCGACCAGACGTTGTAGAAGGCCATGCACAGCACGGCGCATGTCATGATCAATTCGCCGCGCCAGGCGCCGGCTGGAGCGGCAGAAAGTCCCGAGGCCAGCGCCGCGCAGACGCCGAGGACGGCAATGCCGACGCCCACGGACTTGCGTGCCGTCAGTGCTTCGACGCCGAGCAACGCGCCGACCAGCATGGTCTGCAGCGGCAATGTCGACAGCGCCAGACTGGCGCGGGCTGCCGTCGTGTAGCCGACCGCGATGTTATAGAGGATGAAGAAAAACCCGAAGAAGCACAGTCCCAAAGAGGCAACGCCGGGCCAATCCTCCCGTGGCGGCCAACGCACGCGCAGGACAAGGGCAATCGGAAGCACGCAGAGAAAACCGATACCCCAGCGCAGAATGGCAAGCGTGAGCGGATCGGCATTGCCGACGAGGTAGCGCGTCACCGCAGCCGCCGTTCCACCAAGGCAGCTCGAGACGATCGCGAGCAAGACTCCAAGCCACTCGCCCAACCTCGCCTCCTGTTTGGCCCCCGCGGAATATGCCATCTTGTCGATCAGCATCATCGCTGCAACTACCTGGCAGGTATTCATGTCGCGCGAGCACGGCTTTGCAACGAAGCTTCGCTGGTGGCGCCAGCGCAGAGGCTGGTCGCAGCTCGATCTTGCCGGACGGGCGGAGATCTCGCAGCGTCACCTGAGCTTCCTGGAGCTGGGACGCTCTTCGCCCAGCCGCGACATGGTCATAAGATTGGCCACAGCCCTCGATGTGCCGCTGCGCCAGCATAATGCGCTGCTGCTCGCCGCTGGCTTTGCTCCGATTTGGCGGGAAACGGATCTCGGTGCGCCGGAGCTTGCGCAGGTCCGCAATGCGCTCGACTACATCATGGCCCAACAGGAGCCCTTCCCGGCCGTGGCCGTCGATCGCCACTGGAACTTGCTTCGGAGCAACAAGGGTGCCGTGCGCCTCGTCGAGTTCCTGGTCGGACCTCTCGCCCAAGATGCGCGGATCAATCTTGCCGATGCCCTTGTGGCGCCCGACGTGTTGCGGCCGTTCCTGGTCAACTGGGTGGATGTGGTCCGCTACTTCATCCGCAGCGTGGAGGCGGACGCTGCCGCAGACGGCACGACGGAAACCGCCGCGTTGCTGGAGAGATTGCTGGCCTATGAGGGAGTGCGTTCGATCCTGAAGACTCATGCCGCCGATATCGCCGCCGGCCCGGTGCTTCCCATGCATTTCCGCAAGGGCGATGTCTCGTTGCAGCTATTCACCACGATCGCGACGCTCGGAACGCCTCAGGACGTCACCTTGCAGGAGCTTCGCATCGAATGCTTCTACCCGATGGACCGAGACACGGGGACGGCGCTGCGCGCCTTCGCCGCGAAGCCGAAATCGAAGCGTTCGGCAAATCGTCGGTGATCAGCGAAGGCGATACCCTCGGAATGCCCGGGAAAAGACGCTTCGGGCCTCGCTCAGGCGGCGAGCAGCTTCTGCACCTCGGTCACGAGATCGCGCAGATGGAAGGGCTTGGAGAGCACCTTCGCGTCCTTGGGAGCCTGGTTGTCCGGGTTGAGCGCCACCGCGGCAAAGCCCGTGATGAACATGACCTTCATGTCGGGGTCGAGCTCGGTCGCCTTGCGGGCGAGCTCTATGCCGTCCATCTCCGGCATGACGATGTCGGTCAGGAGCAGCTCGAACGGCTCCTCGCGCAAGCGGTCATAGGCCGACCGGCCATTGTCGTAGGAGACGACCTCATAGCCGGCATTCTCGAGCGCTTTCACGAGAAAGCGACGCATGTCGTTGTCGTCTTCCGCAAGGATGATCTTATGCATTGGGCTGGGGCTCGACCGGAGGCTCGTGGTTGCGATCCATAACGCACGGGACGCGTAAAGATCTCATGAAATTCCCGTTACGCGTTGAATGAAGGATGGACAAGTGGCGAGATGCGCAGCAAACATAGACCATGATGAGGCGTGACGCGAGAGCGGCCCTCCCGAGAGGACGCATTAAGGGACGCACGAAATCGCCACGGCTCGGCCGCGAGGAAACGACGATCAGCAGATGACCGCCAAACGATGATCCCCCAGACGGATGGACCGGCCTTCGAGGTCATCGAGCCCGGCGAGCTCGACTGTCCGATCGTCTTTTGCTCGCCGCATTCGGGCAGGTATTACCCCTTATCCTTCCTCAGCGCCTCGCGCCTCAATGCCTTCGAGCTGCGCCGTTCCGAGGACGCCTTCATCGATCTGTTGCTGAAGCCGGCGGCCGAAAGCGGCATACCGCTGATCCATGCCCGCTTTCCGCGCGCCTATCTCGACGTGAACCGCGAGCCCTACGAGCTCGATCCGCGTCTGATCGAGGGGCCGATCCCGAATTTCGCCAATACGAGCTCGATGCGGGTGGCGGCCGGGCTCGGCGCCATTCCGCGAATCGTCGCCGACGGCCAGGACATTTATCGTCGCCGCCTGCCGGTGAGCGAAGCCTTCGAGCGCATCGAAACGCTGCACAAGCCGTTTCACGCATCCCTGCGCCGCCTCCTGCAGCGGGCCCGTGCCAGGTTCGGCGTGGCGCTCCTGGTGGATTGGCATTCGATGCCCTCGAGCGAAGCCGCGGGGGGACGCCCGGTCCCCGACTTCGTGCTCGGCGACCGCTTTGCCACGAGCTGCACGCCGCAGATCGTCGACGCCGTCGAGGCTTTGTTGCGACGCAAGGGGTTTTCGGTGGCGCGCAACAAGCCCTATGCGGGCGGCTTCATCACCGAGAATTACGGCAATCCGGCAAAAGGCGCGCATGCCTTGCAGATCGAAGCCTCCCGGGCTCTCTACATGGACGAACGCAGCTTGACGCCCAATGCCAAGTTCAAGACGCTTGCCCGAGACTTCGTCGATATCGCCAATTTGCTGCGGGAGCTGCTGCCGGGATCGGAGCCGGCCGCCAGACTTGCGGCGGAGTGAGCCAAGGGGCTGCGGCAAGAGAGATTCCCGCAGCAAGAGAGATCCTGGCCCAGCGGCAAGCGCGACCTTAGGCCTGCGCAAAAAAAGAGGCCGCCAAGCAAGCTCGGCGGCCCAAGTCTAGGGAGGAAACGCCCAAGGAGGGCAGCAACCCGATGAAGCACCAGGTTGCATTGCACAAGTTAGTCGCTGCATCGCACAAAATCAAGGGAGGCGCGGTTTTTTTCTCTTGCCGACTCAATATGGCGTAAGTATCTGCAATAAATCGTGATTTTTGTTAGCAACCGGGTCCTGGAAGGGCCGAACGCCGGCACATGGCTCCCATTCCGCGGCACTGAGCACTGGCCGAAGCTCTGCGATCTTGGAACCTGATTCCCGCTTGCGGATGGCGTCAGCCGGAAGCGATTCGGGGGGCTTTCGGTCGTTTCAACCTTGTGAAAGCCCGGCAGACCCGGCATGAGGGCTTGCCGGTCGCCTGCGTGGGCAATGACGGAGCGTCAGGGATGGAGTGTTCATGACTGCGGTCGATTTCGCCTCCTTCGTCGAGGCGCTCGCCACCCATTCGGGGGATGCCATCCTTCCCTTCTTCCGCACCAGCCTCGCCGCGCTCGACAAATCGACGAATGGGTCGTTCGACCCGGTCACCGAGGCCGACCGCGCCGGCGAGGTGGCGATGCGCCGCTTGATCAATGCCAGTTTCCCCTCCCATGGCATCATCGGAGAGGAATTCGGCGCCGAGCGGCGCGAGGCGGAATATGTCTGGGTGCTCGACCCGATCGACGGCACCAAGGCCTTCATCTGCGGCATGCCGATTTGGGGCACGCTGATCGGGCTCACGCGCCATGGCCGCCCGGTCTATGGGATGATGCACCAGCCCTTCTCGCGCGAGCGCTTCAGTGGCGACGGCCAGGCGGCGCGCTATGAAGGCCCGGCCGGAAGGCGCGCCTTGCGGGTGCGCGAATGCGCCAGCGTCGCGGGAGCGGTGATCTCGACCACCCATCCCGGCATGATGGCGCCGCCCGAGCGGCGGCTTTTCGACCGGCTCGAGGCAAAGGCGAAATTGTCGCGCTATGGCGGGGATTGCTACGCCTACGCCATGCTGGCGGCGGGGCATATCGATCTCGTGGTCGAATCCGGCCTGAAACCCTACGACATCGTGGCCCTCATCCCCATCATCGAGGGTGCGGGCGGGGTGATCACCTCCTGGAACGGGGGCGACGCCTCGGGGGGCGGCAACGTCATCGCGGCGAGCGACAAGCGCGTGCACGAGGAAGCGCTCGCCATCCTCATGCCCGATCAGTAGAGCGTCGGGGCATGCAAGTCGAAATAGACGAAATAGGGCCAGTTCGCCGGAAAGCCGTAGAGCGGCAACAGGTAGCGCGTGTGCCGTTCGGGCACGCCGTTGAGAATGCGAAAGCCTAGACGGTCCCCATCCTTCACCAGCCATTTCGTCAAGGGCGTGTCCTTGGCCATGGTGAAGGGGCGGCGGCAGCAGGCCTCGTCCTGCGCCAGGACGACCGGCCCGTAGAGGATTGCGGCCCGGTGAGGATGCTGGGCATCGACCGGCAGCGCCCGCAGCGTCATGGGCAGCTCGATGGCCGCCATGTCGCCCGATTGCCATTCGCGCTCGATGACCGCCCATTCCCCGGGTCGGGGCGCAGCGTCGAGCCGTGCGCCGTTGACGGAAAGCGACGCCTCCTTCGCCCATGCGGGAATGCGGAGGCGAAGCGCGAAGCGGGAGGGCCGCTCGAGCTCGACCGTGATCGTGCTCCTTGGCTCCTCGGGATATCGGGTCGTCTGGCGCAAGCTCACCTTCTGCCCGTCATGCGACCAGCTGAGCTCGGAGGGCAAATAGAGGTTCACATAGATGCCGCCTGCATCCTTGAAGTAGATGAGGTTATGGTATTCGGCCATGAGCTGAATATAAGTCCCGGCACAGCAGGGCCATTCGTGCCAGTAGAACTGCTTCGTGCCGCCAGAGATACGATAATCGCCATAGTAGAAAGCCTTGCCGTCGGGCTCCGGCGGCAAGCTCGCGGCGAGCCCGTTCAGCAGGGTGGTCTCGACCCAGTCTCCATAGCGCGCCTCCCCGGTGAAGCTCATGAGATAGCGGCAGAGCTTGAACGCCGCCCAAGCCCCGCAGGGAATTTCGGCGTGGTAGGCGCAGCAGTCGAGCGAGCGACCGAGGCTGCCATCGGCCCGCATCAAGCGCTCGTCCGGTCCGTAGCCCCCGGTCGCATAGACCTGCGTCCGCTGCAGGAAATCATAGGCGTTGCGGCAAAGGCGAAGATAGCGATCCTCGCCGGTGACCAGGTAGGCGGCGGCGGCGCTGCTGAGCGAATTCACATGGCTATAGGCATGCACTGTGTGGATCGGCTGGAGCTCGGCCTTGTCGACGAAGGCATCCCAGTAGTCGTGATAGAGCCATACATCCGCGAAGGATTTGAAGTCCGCGTCCCCGCTCTCAAGATAGGCGCGGTAGAGATTTTCGGGCAAGGTGTACCATTCCGAGGTAAGGCCAGGGCCGGCCCCCCAGAAATCATGATCGTCGGCCAGGGGACGCGTCCGGTCGAAGGTCCGCGAGGCCCATTGCGTGGTCTTGCGTAAGGTCGGCAAGGCTTCTTCGACGCCGAGATAGCGATGCAGATCGACGAGGCCGCCGACGAGCTTGTCCCAGTCATAGGCGCGCATATGCGCGTTGCCGTCATCCGGCATGGTTTCGCGCCAGCCCTCGAAGAGAGCGACGGCCTTGGCGCGCAGCTCTGCGTCATCGGTCGCGACCCCGAGCCGCACCATGCCGCTGATGAGCTGCCCGAAGATGCCGGCGCTCGACGAGGAAGCCCAGCCTTTCATGTCCTCGCCGGGGGCCGGCAGGCCTGCTTGCCGGCGGAAGCCCTTCAGGATGCTGTCATTCGAGATCCCGCCATAGAGCCGGCGCGCATGATCCACCTGAACCTGGAAGCGACCCGGAAGCAGCCGGACCCGCTCATAGTCGAAGACGTCGAGCACGGTCTTGCCGAGCGCGGGGGACGCAAGGTTCGGCGACGCAAGGTTCGATGCAATCGTCATTGGGAACTCCTTCGGCGAATGGCGAGAGGCGAATGGCGAGTGAGTAGAGATTTGCCGGAATCGGTATACTTGCCATTCGCCACTCGCCACTCGCCATTCGCCACTCGCTATTCGCTTCTCGCCACCCTCGTGCCGCCGAGATAGAGACGCACCACCTCGGGATCCTGCAACATGCTTTGGCCGCTGCCTTCCAGGCGGTTGCGGCCCTGCTCCAGCACATAGCCGTAATCCGAGATGGCGAGGCATTGCCTGGCGCGCTGCTCGACCATGAGGATCGAGACACCGAGCCGGTTGATGGCCTTGATCCTGGCGAAGACCTCCTCCTGGACCTTGGGCGCGAGCCCGGCCGAAGGCTCGTCGAGGATCAGCAGGCGTGGATCCGACATCAGGGCCCGGCTGAGCGCCACCAACTGGCGCTGCCCTCCCGACAGGGTCGCTGCCCGCTTCGGCAACAGGGGCCGGACCAGCGGCAGCACCGATAGGATGGCTTCGAGTTGCTCGGAGAGGCGGTGGCGGATGGGCGAGGCGCCGATCTCGAGATTCTCGCGCACCGTCATTTCCGGAAACACATTGGCGAGCTGCGGCACCATGTTGAGGCCAAGCGCCGTGATCGCGGCCGGCCTCCTGCCGGTCAGGCGCGTATCGAGCCCGTCAGCGTGCAATGTCACCACGCCTTGCCGGGTCGGCACCAGGCCGTAGATCGCCTTGAGCAAGGTCGACTTGCCCGAACCGTTGGGGCCGATGATCGCCAGGATCGAGCCGCGCCGCATTTCCAGGGAAACGCCCTTGAGGATATCCTCGCCGCCATAGCCGGCCCGCAGATTCTCGACGGTCAGGACAGCGTCGCTCATGACGCGGCCGGCGCGATATCGGTCGGCTCGGCCCCTTCGAGGCGTCCAAGATAAGCCTCGATGACGCGAGCATCGCGCTGCACCGCCTGCGGCGTTCCGTCGGCGATGACGCGCCCCTCATCCATGACGATGACCCGGTCCGAAAGCGTCATGACGAGATTCATGTCATGCTCGATGACGCAGATGGTGATGCCGCGCTCGGCCCTCAGCATCGAGATATGCTCGAGGAGCTGCTCGGCCAGCACCGGCGCGACGCCGGCCAACGGCTCGTCGAGAAGCAGCATGCGCGGCTTGACCATCAGGATGCGGCCGAGCTCGAGGAGCTTGCGCTGGCCGCCGGAAAGCGCGCCCGCATATTCGTCGGCAAGGTGGCCGAGCCTGATCAGCTCGAGAACCTCGTTTGCTTCCCGCCGGACCGCGGCTTCTCGAGCGGCGACGCGGCGCGGCGCGATCCAGGCGAGGCCGAGGCGCTCGCCGGGCTGGGCGGGCGCGGCGAGCATCATGTTCTCGAGCACCGTCATGCGGGTCAGCACGCGCGCGGTCTGGAAGACGCGCACCAGGCCGGCGCGCGCCACGCCGTCGGAGCGCAGGCCCGCGATGTCCTTGCCCTCGAAGCTGATCTTGCCCTTGTCGGGCGCCATGAAGCCGGAAGCGAGGTTGAAGACCGTGCTCTTGCCGGCCCCGTTCGGGCCGATCAGCGCCGTGATCGAGGCCTCGGCCACCGCGAAGCTCACCTCGGCGACCGCGGCCACGCCGCCGAATGCCTTGCTGACATCGCGCAGCTCGAGAAGGACCGTCATTTCTCGAGCATCAGCTCGCGCCGCGAGCCGAGCAGCCCCTGCGGCCGCAGCGCCATGAAAAGCACGAGGAGAAGACCGACGAGGAACAGCCGCAAGAAGGCGCGCGACCCGGAATCGAAGAGCGACAGCGGGAAGAAATTCAGGAAGCGCGTGCCCGAATAGAGCAGGCTGAACAGGGCGGCGCCGAGCGGGATCGCCCATATCCGGTTCATGCCGCCGAGGATCAAGATGAGATAGGCGTAGAAGGTGAGCGTCGGCTGATAATCGTCCGGGCTGAAGACGCCGATCTGCAATGCGAGCAACTCACCAGCCAGGCCGCCCAGGATGGCACCGAGCACCAGAGCCTGCATCTTGAAGGCGACCACGTTCTTGCCGACCGCGGCGACGGCGATGTCGTCTTCGCGGATCCCCTTCTGGACGCGCCCCCAGGGTGAGCTCTCGAGCCGCCACAGCAGCGCCAGCAGCACGATGGCCAGGATCCAGACGATGAGCGCCGTGACGGCATCGCGGGACGGCATGGCGCCCAGCATCGGCGCCAGGAAGGCGCGCAGAGCGTCGAGCATGGCCTGCCAGCCGCCATTGTACATGGCGAGCTTGGTCGGCCCGAGCATGGCCATCGAGCCGACCGGCCCGCCGGTGAGATCGGGAAGGTTCATGGCGAGGTAGCGGATGATCTCGCCCCCGGCGACCGTGGCGATGGCGAGATAATCCGATCTCAGGCGCAAGGTCGGGACGCCCAGGATGAAGGCCAGCCCGATAGAAGCCGCGATCCCCCCGAGCGAGGCGAGGAGCAGCGGCACCTCGTAGCGGATGACCAGGAAGGCCATGGCATAGGCAGCGACCGCCATGAAGGCGACATGGCCGAAATTCGGCAGCCCCGCGAGCGAGAACTGCACGTAAAGGCCGAGCGCCATGATGGTGTAGATGCCGGTGATGACCGAGACGAAGATCCAGAAGGCGGGGTTGAAAAGGCCCATCAGAGCACGCGTGCCTTGCCGAACAGGCCCTGAGGCCGATAGAGCAGCAAGAGGATCAGGGTGACGAAGGCGAGAACCGGCTTGAAGCGCGGCTCGAGCCCGCCCGCGAGCCCGCTCCAGGTCGAGAGCTCCATCACGAGGCCGAGCACGAAACCGCCGATCAGCGCCCCGTAGGCGCTGCCGATGCCGCCGAGCACCACCGTAGTGAAGATCAGGAACAGCACCTGATAGCCGAGCGTCGGATCGAAGGAGCCCTGCACCACCGCGAACAGGATGCCGCCGATGCCGGCGAGCGCGCCCGCAAGCAGCCAGACATGGTGCCGATGCGATCGACATCGATGCCGGAGATCGCCGCGAGATCGCGATTATCGGCGACCGCCCGCATCGATTTGCCGAGCGGCGTGCGGGCCAGGAACAGCGCCAGCGAAGGCGCGACGACGAGCGTGATGGCGACCGCCACCGCCTGGCCGGGCGAGATGCGCACGAGCGTCAGGTCGTAGACCGCGGTCTGGTCGATGCGCAGCTGCCGGATCTGCGGTCCGGCGAGGATGAAGACGGCATCGCGCAGCATCAGGCCGATGCCGACCGTGATCAGCGACATCGCGACGAGCCCCCGCCCGCTCAGCGGCTTCAGCACCAGGAGATGCACCGCCAAGGCGAGGCCGGCCGTGCCGAGCATGGCACCGAGCGTCGCGACCACGATCCCCTGGCCGAGACCTGAGTTCACGAGCAGGCCGAGATAGGCCGCGAAGGTGAGATATTCGCCATGCGCGAAATTGGCGATCCGCTGGATGCCGAAGACCAAAGTGGCACCGACGCCGGTCAGCGCCAATATGGTCCCCGTGATGACGCCGTTGACGATGAGCTGGGCGAGTTGCTGCCACATCCCGGACGCTGCGTCTCCCGATGCCGAACCGCCGGCTCCGACGAGGCGACGCCTATTTCAGCGAGATCGTCTTGATCACCCCGGCCGATCCGTCCGGCTTGTGCTGCCAGATGTCGTAGGCGAGCGCGTTGACCCGCCCGCCGGCCGCGAAGTTGAGCGGTCCGGTCGCCCCGACGAAGTGGATCTTCTGGCCTGCCTGCACGGCCTTGATCGCCCCTTCGAGGTCCTCGAACGTGAAGGTCTGTCCGGGGTCGTTGGTGAGGTCGACGACATGCGCGGCGATCTCGATCGGCTTTGCGGATTTTGCCTCGAGCGCCGCGAGGAATGCGACGAAGACGCTGTCGAAGGCCTCGGCCGTGAACGGTTGGAAGGCGATGCCCTGCTTGGCGTTCTTGGCAAACAAGGCCTTGAAGGCCGGGAAGGAGGCACCCGAGGAGGCATTCGCCTGCGTCGCCCGCATGCCCGGATAGTTCTTGCTGCCGCGCGTGGCGCAATCGTTCAGCGTATCCGAGCCGAAGCTCTTGGCGGCATCCCATTTGCCGGTGCGGATCATCGGCTGGGCGAGCTTCTCGAAGGTCTGGCAGAAATCGATGAACAGCCAGCCATCGGGCGCGCCGTCGACCAGCTGCTGGGCCTCGCTTTCGAGCGTCGGCTGCTGCTGATTGTAGATGACATATTGGGGAATGCTGCCGCCGTGCTTGGTCCAGGCCTCCTTGAACACGGCGGCGAGGCTCGAGCCATAGGCGTCGTTGCGGGCCCCGACATTGATCTTCGCCTTCGGACCGAGCGCATCCGCGATGATCTCGGCTAGCGCCCTCCCCTGGGCGTCGTCTGCCGCGACCGGCTGCCAAATGATCGAGGGCTGCGAGGTGTTGAGCTTGGTCAGCGCCGAGTTGGTGCCGCCGGTGAACATCAGCACCTGGTTCGGAATGGCGACCGAGGACGCGGCGGCGCTGGTCACCGAGGAATAGAAATCCCCGATGATGACGTTGACGCCGTCGATCTGCACGAGCTTCTGGGCGGCCTCGACGCCCTGCTGCGGCGTGCCCTGGCTGTCCTGCGAATCGGTCAGCTCGACCTTGACCGGCAGCTTCAAGCGCTCGAGCGTCGCAGCGATATAGTCGATCGCGAGCTTGGCCGAAGCGTTCCAGGCCTGGCCCGACGCGGCGGGCTCGCCGGTGAGGCCTGCGAGCACGCCGAACTTCAGAGTGAAGGAGGCTTGTTGCGCCGATGCAGGGCGGCAAGCAGCACCTGAAAGAAGGCTCGATACCAGGGCTGCGACCAACAGCAACTTGTCCTTGAGCATGGTGACCTCCTTCACTCGCGTCCCCCAATGCTTCTAATCTCGATCATAGTGGGATCGCATCGACATCGGCAATCGCCGCAGCGATGGTATCGGCTTCTTGCATCCGCGCCGCGACGCTTCGGGGGCGCGGCGCGCGCCATCCTGGAATTCACGCCTTGCATGGCGGCGACCGAACGGGGCGTTGCTTGACCCCGTGAATGGGATCGCTGTAGCCGTGCGTCGACGCATGGCCCGGCCGGACGAGGCCGTCGACGAGGATTTCGTCTTCGCCTCTGTGCCCTTCCGCAACTCCCGAGAGATAGCTCTGCCATTGGGAGAGGGTCCGGGGTCCCGTCACCACCGAATGGATATGGGCGTGCGCCAGGACCCAATTGAGAGAAAAGCCGATAGAAGTCCGTCCGCCAGCGCTCGCCTGATCGGCGATGCTTTTCGCCAGGGCGAGGGATTCGGGCCGGAACTCGGTTTCCATCATCCGCTTGTCGCCGCGTCCGGCGCGGGTCTCGCGATCCTGCACGGCGCCACCCGGCGGATATTTTCCGGTCAGGACACCGCGCGCCAGCGGGCTGTAAGGCACGACGCCGATGCCATAATGGGCGCAGGCCGGAAGATAATCGGTTTCAGCCATGCGGTTCATGATGTTGTAGTGCGGCTGCGCCGCGACGGGCGGCGCGACGCCCATCGCTCCGCATAGCCGCATCATCTCGGCGATCTTCCAGCCTCTCGTGTTGCTGACGCCCCAATATCTGATCTTTCCCGACCGCACGAGGTCGCCCAAGGCGCCGATGGTCTCCTCGAGCGGGGTTTGCGGGTCGTCGAGATGCAGGAAATAGATGTCCACATAGTCGCTGCGCAGACGCGAAAGGCTGTCCTCGATGGCCCGCATGAGCCATTTGCGCGAAAGGCCGCCGCGGTTGGCGTCATGCGGGGCAAGACCATGGGGGGCAAGACCATGGGGGGCAAGCCGCGTCCCGACCTTGGTGGCGAGCACCCAGCGGTCGCGGTCGGAGGCGATGGCGCCCCCGACGATCCGCTCGGACTCCCCGCCCGCATAGGCGTCGGCGGTATCGATGAAGTTGACGCCCACCTCGCGCGCCGACGCAACGATGCTCCTTGCCTCCTCCTCGCTCGTCTGGTCGCCGAACATCATGGCGCCGAGGCACAGCACGGAAACCTCGACGCCGCTGCGGCCCAGCCGACGAAACTCCATATCGTCTTTCCCTCGACCCGCGCAGGTCAAAGCACCGCCGGAATGCCGAGCGGAGCTTCGCGCCATTTCCGGCTGATCGCTTCGAGCGCGCCTTCGTTCTTGACGGTGCAGACGAAGGTGTTCAGCCACTCCAGGAGATCGGTCCGACCGCGCCTGACGCCGAAGACGAGGGCGATCGACGCCCCAGGTTGACGCAGCCTGGACATGTTCCCTCCCGCGGCGCCGCTTGCTCTTCTCGATCCGGCCCGGCGCCATCTCCCATGAATTGCCGCAGGCCGCGCCCCATTGAAATATCGACGTGCCGCGCTTTGAGTAGAAATGGGGAATGCCTCGTGAGACCGCCTCTTTCTCAACTTTACTCATTGCGGATGAGGCCGGCGTTGAATTGGGACCCGTCCCCCCCCATCCTCCCGGTCAAGAGAATGGGACAAGATTCTCAACGGTTAAAGGAAGGAAGCGCCATGCCAAAGCTGTCGCGATTTGTTATCGGCCTTGCGGCAACCGCCTTCCTGTCGGCCGGCGCGGCCAGGGCCGAGCCGAAGACGGTGACGATCTGGCATGTCTTCAATCTCGAGACCGACATGATCCACGGAGGCATCAAGGCCTTCAACGAATCGCAGCAGGAGTACCGCGTCGAGCCGCGCATCCTGCCGGGCACCCAGATCGTGACGGAGCTGATCAAGGCGATCGCCACGGGCTCGGTGCCCGATCTCGTGACCATCGACAATCCGGTGGTGCCGAGCTTCTCGGCGCAGGGCGTCCTCGAGGAGCTGAGCGACCGCATCAAGCAATCCGCCCAGGTCGAGCCGGACCTCTATTTCAAGGGGCCGTGGGCATCGGTCACCTGGAAGGGCAAGATCTACGGCGTGCCGCGCGACGCCAACACGCTGGCGCTCTACTACAATGCCGACATGTTCCGGGCCAAAGGCCTCGACCCCGACAAGCCCCCCAAGACCTGGTCCGAGCTGGTCGCTGCGGCGCAGAAGCTGCGCGATCCCGCCAAGAACGTCTACGGGCTCGGATTCTGCGCCACCCAGGCCGAAGAGGGCGTCTTCCAATGGCTGCCCTTCCTCTACCAGGCCGGCGGATCCATCGACAAGCTGGACGAGCCCGCGGCGACGGAGGCGCTTCAGCTCTGGGCGGATCTCGTCAAGAACGACATCGCCTCGCGCGACGTCATCAACCAGAGCCAGTACGAGGTGACCAACACCTTCATGGCCGGCAATACCGCGATGGTGATCGGAGGACCCTGGGAGCTGCCGCGCATGCAGACCCAGGCGAAGTTCGAGTGGCGCCTTGCCCTCCTGCCGGTCAAGGACGGCAAGGACATCCCCGCCTCCTCGCTCGGGGGATACGATTATCTGATCCCCAAGGCGGCGAAGGAAAAGGACGGCGCCTTCCATTTCATCGAGTTCATGTCGCAGGCCACCGTGCTCAACGAAGGCTGGAAGACGGGCCGGCTTGCGCCACGCTCCGATGTCGTCGTCCAGAACCCGCTCTGGCCCAAGGCCTACGAGATCTACCGCAAGCAGCTCGAGAGCGCCCGTCCGCGCGGCCCCCATCCGCAATGGCCCGAGATATCCCGTCCCATCCAGACGGCGATCCAGGAGGCCTTGACGGGAGCCAAGCCCGCCGATGTGGCGCTCAAGGACGCCGCCAAGAAGATCGCGCCCATTCTCGCGAAGACGCCCCTTTGATCGGATGCGGCGGGGGAGCGCTGTGCCCTTCGGCTTCTCCTTGCCCGTAATACGGAGTTGTCCTCATGGGGCACACGAAGTCCCCATTGCTCCACATATTCCTGTTGGCGCCGGTCCTGTTTCTCGTGGCGCTGATCGGCTTCCCGGTCATCTACAACCTGCTGATGAGCGTCGAGGACGTGAATATCGGTAACATCGTCGATCTCGTGCGTCCCTTCGTCGGGCTCGACAATTATGCGCAGGTGCTGGCCGATCCGGCATTCCACAAGGTCGCCCTCAACTCCTTCATCTTCGTGTCGGCGAACATGGTGGCGCAGCTCGGTCTGGGGCTCATGGTCGCGATGTTCTTCGCCCAGCGCTTTCCCGGCGCGCATTTCATGCGTGGCGTCCTGCTCTCCCCCTGGATACTGCCCGCCCTCGTGGTGGGAGCGCTGTGGAAATGGATATTCGCCACCGATTACGGGGTCGCGAACCATGTGCTTGCCGTGTTGTCGCTGATCGGCAGGAATGTGAACTGGCTGTCGGACACGTCCGTGTCGCTCACTGCCGTCACCCTCGCCAATATCTGGTTCGGCATGCCATTCAGCATGATCCTGATCGCCGCGGCCCTGGCGAGCATACCGCAGGAGCACTACGAGGCGGCCGCGCTCGACGGCGCCGGCGCGCTGGCGCGCTTCCGCTTCATCACCTTGCCGGCGCTGAAGCCGACGCTGCTCGCCGTCGCCTGCCTCGTGGTCATCTACACGATGCGCGCCTTCGACCTCATTTTCACGATGACCGCGGGCGGACCGCTCGACTCCAGCAACGTGCTGCCCTTGCTCTCCTATCAGTTCTCGTTCCAGCAGTTTCAGTTCGGAGTGGGCGCGGCGATCGGAACCTTCGCCTTCGTCATCGTGCTGGTCGTGGCGCTCATCTATGTGCGCACGCTCGAGAAGGAAGCGAGCCTATGAGCGCGCGAGGGCGCCCAGCCGCGCTGTTTCCCAAGGAATGGCGGCTCAGCCTCATCGGCGCGCTGTGCGTCGCAGTCTACCTGTTTCCGATCTATTGGATGTTCATCTCGGGCTTCAAGACGACCGCGGAGATCTTCGCCAATCCCCCGACATTGTTTCCGCGCGAGCCGACGCTCGAGTCCTTCCGCTTCGTCTTCGAGCGCGAGAACGTCCTGCGCTATCTGCGCAACAGCCTCATGATCGCGGTGCCGGCGACGGCGCTTACCTTGATCCTGGGCTCCATGGGGGCCTATGCGATGAGCCGGCTCAAGACGCGGCTCGTCAATGTGGCGCTTATCGCCGTGCTGATGCTGCAGGTGTTTCCGGAAGCCTTGCTGGCGACGCCGATGTTCATCATCTTCCGCACCTTCGACATTCTGAACAGCTTCGGCGCCGTCATCCTTGCGACCACCTCGAAAACCCTCGCCTTCGCGCTCGTGGTGCTGCGTCCGATGTTCCGGCAGGTTCCGATCGAGCTCGAGGAAGCCTCGTTCGTCGACGGCTGCACGCTCTTCCAGACCTTCTGGCGGATCGTGCTGCCGCTGATGCAGGTGCCGCTGATCGTGGTCGGCACGCTGAGCTTCGTGCAGGCCTATGGGCAATTCGTCTACGCCCTCACCTTCCTGAGCCGGCAGGAGCTGCAGCCCGCGACGGTCGGCATCTACAGCTTCGTCGGCGCCGAATACGCCGATTGGCATCACGTCATGGCCTTCTCGTCGATCTTCGTCCTGCCGATCCTGGCGATCTTCCTGCTCTTGCAGAACAAGATCGTGGCGGGATTGACGGCCGGAGCGCTGAAGTGAGAAGCGGCCCGATCTCGAAGGCCTCGGGCAAGCGCATTTATGTGGTGGGCACCTGCGACACGAAGGGCGCCGAGCTCGCCTATGTGAAGTCGCTGATAGCGGCGCAAGGCCTCGCCGTTGCCCTCGTCGATCTTTCGACGCGAGGCGAAAAGCTTCCGGCCGAAGTCGCTGCCGCCGAAGTGGCAAGCCATCATCCCTTGGGCCCCGGCGCGGTCTTCACCGGCGATCGCGGCAGCTCGGTCGACGCCATGGCCGAGGCCTTCGCGAGGTTCATCGCCGCCAGGGAAGATGTCGGAGGCATCATCGGGCTTGGCGGTTCGGGCGGCACCGCGCTCGTGACGCCGGGCATGCGGGCGCTGCCGGTCGGCGTGCCCAAGCTGATGGTCTCGACCGTCGCTTCCGGCCAAGTCGCCCAATATGTCGGGGCGAGCGACATCTGCATGATGTATTCGATCACCGACATTGCCGGCCTCAACCGCATCTCCCGCGTCATCCTCGCGAATGCCGCCCATGCGATCGCCGGAATGGTGCGCGATGCGATCGACGAGGTCGCGCCCGAAGGCAAGCCGGCGATCGGGCTGACGATGTTCGGGGTCACCACGCCTTGCGTGACCGAGGTGGTCGCGCGTCTTCACGATGAATTCGACTGCCTCGTCTTCCACGCCACCGGCACCGGGGGCCAATCGATGGAGAAGCTCATCGATTCGGGGCTGATCGCGGGCGCCATCGACGCGACCACGACCGAGGTCTGCGACCTCCTGATGGGCGGCATCTTTCCGTGCACGCAGGACCGGTTCGGCGCCATCGCGCGTAGCGAAGTGCCTTATGTGGGCTCATGCGGCGCGCTCGACATGGTGAATTTCGGGGCTCGCGACACGGTGCCGGAGCGCTATGCGGGTAGGCTGTTCCACGAGCACAACGCGCAGATCACGCTGATGCGGACCACGCCCGAGGAGAACGCCCGCATGGGAAGCTGGATCGCGGAGCGGCTGAACCGCTGCAACGGGCCGATGCGCTTCCTGATCCCCGAGAAGGGCGTGTCGCTGCTCGACGAGCCCGGAAAGCCGTTCCACGACCCGGAAGCGGACGCGGCGTTGTTCAAGACGATCGAAGAGGTCTTGCGGCCGACCGCGCGCCGCAAGCTGATCCGGCTGCCCTACGCCATCAACGACCGCGCATTCGCCGAGGCGCTCGCGGCCCATTTCCGTGAAATTCTTGCCGAGGCCTGAAATGCCACGCATCGAGCGACGGGTTCTGATCGACACCTTCCAGGGCATGGTCCGCCGCGGCCAGCCGATCGTCGGCGGGGGAGCCGGAACCGGCTTGTCGGCCAAGTGCGAGGAGGCCGGCGGCATCGACCTCATCGTGATCTATAATTCGGGGCGCTACCGCATGGCGGGACGGGGCTCCCTTGCGGGCCTGCTTGCCTATGGCAACGCCAACCAGATCGTCCTGGAGATGGCGCGCGAGGTCTTGCCGGTCGTCAAGCACACGCCCGTGATCGCCGGAGTGAACGGCACGGATCCTTTCTGCAATTTCGACCATTTCCTGGACACGCTCAAGGCGATCGGCTTCTCGGGCGTCCAGAATTTCCCGACGGTCGGCCTCATCGACGGCGTGTTTCGCGCCAATCTCGAAGAGACGGGCATGAGCTACAGCCTCGAGGTCGATCTCGTGCGCCTGGCGCGCGCCAAGGATCTTCTGACCACGCCCTATGTCTTCAACGAAGCCGAGGCGCAGGCGATGACCGAGGCAGGCGCCGACATCGTCGTCGCGCATATGGGCCTGACAGTCGGCGGCTCGATCGGCGCCGAGACCGCGCTCAAGCTGGAGGATTGCGTTCCCACGATCAATCGGATCGCCGCCGCGGCGATCGCGGTCAGGGACGACATCATCATCCTCGCCCATGGGGGGCCGATAGCGAGCCCGCAGGACGCAGCCTACATCCTGGCGAAATGCCCGAACTGCCACGGCTTCTATGGAGCCAGCAGCATGGAACGCCTGCCGGCGGAGGTGGCGCTCATCGAGCAGACCCGCAGCTTCAAGCAGCTGACACGCAAGGCAAAGGTCTCCGCCGGCGGATGAGGTGGAATCGGCCGCCCGTCAATCAACGACGCAACAGGAGGAAAATGATGGCCAAGGTCTATGTCAGCGGCGTGATCGACGCCCCCGTCGACAAGGTGTGGGCCTATGCGCGCGACTTCAACGGCCACCATGAATGGCATCCGCTCATCGCGGAGAGCCATGTCGAGGAGGGAAAGCCAAGCGACCAGGTCGGCTGCGTGCGAAACTTCACCTTGTCGAACGGAGGCAAGCTGCGCGAAAGGCTCCTGACCTTCAGCGATCTCGATCGCTTCTTCACCTACAGCATCATCGTGTCGCCGATGCCGATCGAGAACTACGTGGCGACTTTTGGCTGCAAGCCCATCACCGAAGGGAACAAGACATTCGTCGAGTGGTCGGCCGAGTTCGACGTGGCGCCCGAGCACGAGGCCGGCATCAAGGAACAGGTCGGCCGCAGCACTTTCGCCGCAGGCATCATAGCATTAGCCGAGGCCGTCGCGCGGCGTTGAGCACTCTCCCGGTCAGTCGACCGCGCCCAGCCCGCGCCTTCTGCGACGTGCAAGTTCTGCGTGGCCTATTCAAGAAGCATCACCGGCTCATGCGCGGCTCGCTCGAGCACTTGATGAGCGCCGCCTTCTCCGCGGCGTGATGGAGAACGCCCCCGGTCTGGTTGCCTCAATCGCAACGTCGGGCATTACGCCTCTTCCTGCGCGGGAGCCCTGAGGAAGGGCGCCCACCCTCGGCCCGCGGGATGTCGGTGGCCCGCGTTCTGGCCGCCATCGACGCGAAGGATGTCGCGCCTCACGAAGCCGGCGATCAGGCCCGCGGCGCCCTTGAGCAGCCGACGTCCCGTTTACCGTCCGGGGGCT
The DNA here is from genome assembly GCA_044445925.1 of Hyphomicrobiales bacterium. Classification (GTDB taxonomy): domain Bacteria; phylum Pseudomonadota; class Alphaproteobacteria; order Rhizobiales; family Beijerinckiaceae; genus GAS188. The sequence goes on along the minus strand of JBIOEK010000005.1, from coordinate 2,142 downwards.
CGCTTCTTCACCTCTTGGAGCAGCCAACCGTTGCCGTCGGGATCATTGAAGGCGGCAAACGAGCCATGGTCGTGATGTTGCGGCTGTTGGTCAGTCGACTTGACGCTCCTTCCGCAGCCAGTCGAGCGTGTCGTCGAGAGCAAGCTTGATGCGCGCCATGAGGTCGTCGATCTGGCGCTCGGTGATGATCAATGGCGGGCAGAGATTGAGGTTGTCGCCCATGCCGCGCGTGATCACGCCATGAGCTTGCGCCCGCTTCCCGACATAGAGAGCGACGCCCATGGCGGGATCGAAATTCTCGCGCGTTTGCTTGTCCTTCACGAGCTCGAGCGTGCCGATCAGTCCGGTGCCGCGGGCCTCGCCCACGAGCTCGTGTTCGCCGAGTGCTGCGAGATGTGCCTGGAAGCCCGGAGCGATCTCGCGCACATGGCCGAGGATGTCGCGCTCCTCGTAGATCTTCAGCGTCTCGAGCGCGACCGCGGCTGCGACGGGATGGCCGCCATAAGTGAAGCCGTGCCCGAAAGTGCCGATCTTCTCGCTCTCCGAGACGAGCGCGCGGTAGATCTTCTCGTTCACCATCAGCGCGGAGATCGGCTGATAGGCGGCGGAAAGCTGCTTTGCCATCGTCATCATGTCGGGGCTGATGCCGAAGGTCTCGCAGCCGAACATGTTGCCGGTGCGCGCGAAGCCGCAGATCACCTCATCGGCGACGAAGAGGATGTCGTGCTTGGCGAGCACGGCCTGTATCTTCTCGTAATAGGACTTCGGCGGCACGATGACGCCGCCCGAAGCGAGGATCGGCTCGGCGAAGAAGGCGCCGATCGTGTCGCCGCCCTCCTTCTCGATGAGATCCTCGAGGGACTTCGCGCAGCGCGTCGCGAATTCCTCCTCGGTCTCGCCCAGCTTGCCGAAGCGGTAGAAGCCGGGGCAATCCGTGTGCAGGATGCCGCTGATCGGCAGGTCGAAATCGCGGTGGTTATTGGGGAGGCCCGTCAGGCTCGCGGTCGCGACCGTGACGCCGTGATAGGCCTTCAGCCGCGAGATGATCTTCTTCTTCTTCGGCTTGCCGATGGCGTTGTGGTAATACCAGACGAGCTTGACGGCGGTGTCGTTCGCCTCCGAGCCGGAATTCGCGAAGAAGACCTTCGACATCGGCACGGGTGCGAGCGCGATCAGCCGCTCGGCGAGCTCGATCGCCGGCTCGTTCGATTTGTGCCCGAAGGAATGATAGAAGGGCAGCTTGCGCAGCTGGCGGATGGCGGCCTCGACCAGGCGCTCCTCGCTGAAGCCGAGCGAGGCGCAGAACAGCCCGCCGAGCCCCTCGATATAGCGGTTGCCGGAATCGTCGATGACGTAGATGCCCTCCCCGCCCGTGATGACGAGCGGCCCTTCCTTCTCGTGCACGCTCGCATTGGTGTAGGGGTGCAGGACATTGGCGATGTCGCGCGCCTGCATGGAGTTCGGGCGGATCGTCATTTTGGGGCCTCATGGATCGAGTTCGTCGGCACGGTCGTAAAGATCGGGCGAGAGTGGTATGCCAGGTGGAATACCACACGTCCATAGAGATGACAGGCGGTGACGGTTCGCTCACCCTCTCCCCTTCAAGAATGGCGAGATTCACATATCCGCGCCGGGCGCGCCTGCTACTTCACGAACAGGCTCAGGATCTCGAAGAGCATCTGTGCGCCCGCATGCGCGGTGTTGGTCGTCGCGTCGTATTGCGGAGCGACCTCGACGAGATCGGCGCCGACGAGGTCGATGCCCTTGAGCCCGCGCAAGATCGCCTGCGCCTCGCGCGTGGTCAGGCCGCCGATCTCCGGCGTCCCGGTGCCGGGAGCGAAGGCCGGATCGAGGCTGTCGATGTCGAAGGTGAGATAGGCCGGGCCATCGCCGATCACGGCCCTGGCGCGCTCGATCACGCCCGCGATTCCAAGCCTGTCGATGTCCTCGGCATGGATCACCGTCATTCCGGATTCGTAGGAGAATTCCCACAGGAACTCGGACGAGCCGCGGATGCCGATTTGGACGGTGCGTGCAGGATCGAGCACACCTTCGAGCACGGCCTGGCGGAAGGGGGCGCCATGGTGGAATTTCGAGCCCTCGAAGGAGCCGCTCGTGTCGCAATGAGCATCGATATGCACC
>JBIOEK010000004.1:0-24134 GCA_044445925.1 Hyphomicrobiales bacterium | reverse complement strand
CCAATGCCGAGGGTAATCATGGCGAGGACGTGAAGGAGCTCTATTTCTATCTCGACGCCACGCCGAGTCATTCCTATCTGCGGATGCTCTACAAATATCCGCAAGGACCATTCCCTTATGAGGAGCTGCGCCTCGAGAATGCGCGGCGCACCACGCAAGATCCCGAATACGAGCTTCTCGATACGGGCATCTTCGAAGGCAACCGCTATTTCGACGTGACGGTCGAATATGCCAAGGCCGCCCCCGACGACATCTTGATGCGGATCACGGTCGTGAACCAAGCGGGGGAAGCCGCATCGCTGCATGTGCTGCCGCAACTCCTTGCCCGCAATATCTGGTCCTGGGACGGCGACACCGAGAAGCCCTGGCTGCGCCCCGTCGACGGCATCGTGGTGGGACGCCACGCCGACATGGCCGATATCGAGCTGCTCATCGACGGCGATTGCGATCTCCTGTTCTGCGAGAACGAAACCAATGTGGCGAAGCTTTATGGCGTCGAGAAGCAAGGCCCGTTCAAGGACGGCATCAATGATTTCATCGTCGAGGGCAACGCCAAGGCCATTCGCCGCGATCAGGGCACGAAATGCGCCGCCCATGTCGAGATGACCCTCGCCCCCGGTGCCTCGGCCGCGCTGCGCCTGAGGTTCCGCCCGGCAGCAGCCCCTAATCGGGCTTCGAGCGGCCGGTCCTCCAGAGATCTGGCCTTCGCCGATTTCGACGCGATCTTTGCCGCACGCCTCAGCGACGCGGATGAATTCTACGCCGCCTTGCAAAGCGACCTTGCCGGCGAGGACGAGAAGCTGGTGCAGCGCCAGGCGCTCGCCGGGATGATCTGGTCGAAGCAATATTACGACTACGATATCAGGCGTTGGCTCGCCGGCGACCGCGATCAGCCGGCGCCCCCCGATGCGCGCAAGTCCGGCCGCAATTGCGACTGGCAACATCTGTCGAACTGCGACATCGTCTCCATGCCCGATACCTGGGAATATCCCTGGTACGCCTCATGGGATCTGTGCTTCCAGGCCGTGGTCTTCGCGATGATCGATCCCGAATTCGCCAAGACGCAGCTCTTGCTCCTGACCCAGGAGCGCTTCATGCATCCGAACGGGCAGCTGCCCGCCTATGAATGGGAGTTCAGCGACGCCAACCCGCCGCTGCATGCATGGGCCGCATGGCGCGTCTACAAGATGGACAAGGCGCTGACCGGCAAGGGCGACCACGACTTCCTCGAACGCATCTTCCACAAGCTGCTGCTGAATTTCGGCTGGTGGGTGAACCGCAAGGACGCCGATGGACGCAATATCTTCCAGGGCGGCTTCCTCGGCCTCGACAATATCGGGATTTTCGACCGCTCCTCGCCGCTGCCGACAGGCGGCCATATCGACCAGGCCGACGGCACGGCCTGGATGGCGAAATTCGCCTTGAGCCTGATGCGCATCGCGCTCGAGCTCGCCATGGAGGACCATGTCTATGAGGACATCGCCGTCAAGTTCTTCGAGCATTTCCTGTTCATCGCCGAGGCCATGAGCCGGGTCGGCATGACCGAGACCGATCTATGGAACGAGGAGGACCAGTTCTTCTATGACGTGCTGCGCCTGCCGGACGGACATGGCATCCCGATCAAGGCCCGCTCGCTCGTCGGCTTGATGCCTCTGATGGCGGTGCATGTGATCGATCTCGCCTATGAGAAGAGCCTGCCCAAATTCGCCGAGGCGCTGAAATGGTTCTTCCATCACCGGCCGGACCTTGCCGCTATGGTGTCGCGCTGGATGGAGCCGGGCATGAAGGGCTCGCTGCTGCTGGCGCTCTTGCGCGGGCATCGCATGAAGGCGGTGCTCGCCCGCATCCTCGACGAGACGGAATTCCTTTCCGATTACGGCGTGAGATCGGTCTCCAAGGTGCACGAGGCGCATCCTTATGTCTTTCGCGCCGACGGCAAGGAATTCAGCATCCGCTATGTGCCGGGCGAATCCGATTCGCGGCTCTTCGGAGGCAATTCCAATTGGCGCGGGCCGATCTGGATGCCGCTCAACTATCTCCTGATCGAATGCATCTACGAGTTCCACAGCTATTACGGCGAGGATTTCCTCGTCGAATATCCCGTCCGCTCCGGCAAGATGCTAACGCTCGGCAAGATCGCACAGATCCTTTCCGAACGCCTGGCGCGCCTGTCGCTGAAGGGCAATGACGGGCGCCGTCCGGTGATGGCGGCCTATCCCGGCCTCGAGAAGCAGAAGGGATCGGAGGATCTCGTGCTGTTCCATGAGTATTACCATGGCGATACGGGGCGCGGCGTCGGCGCCTCGCATCAGACCGGCTGGAGCGGGCTCGTGGCGCTCTTGCTACGGCCGCCGCGCAAGCAGGAACAGGAGCATGCGACGAAGAACGGGGACAATCACATCGTAGCCGACCGGGTTCCGGAATGACGGATCCGTCGCCCGACCGACGCCGCTTTCGTCAATTCACCTCAGCGATCAACCCTTGGCTCGTGACCACGACCCAGCGCCGTCCGCGCTTCTCGATCGCCTCGACCTTGCCGGCGCCCGGAATGGCCTCGCCGACCTGAACCTCGCGATAGCCGCCGCGTCCCTCGACCAGCGCGATGCCGTCATAGACTTCGCGCAACACCCAGCCTTGGATCGGCGCCTTCGGCGGCGCCTGGACGCTGGCTTCGATGGACTTGGGCTGGGGCTGCGCGCTGCCGGGCAGCGGCAAGGGCAGCACGTTTGACGGGCGCGCCGGGGGCTGCGGCGCGATCGAGCCGACCGGCATCGGATCGGGCTTGCGCTCCAGGCGATCGAGGCGCTCGGCGATCTGAGCGAGCTTCTGGGCCGTGCCCAGATCGGCCCGGTCGAGCTTGCCGGATAATTGGGAAAGGGCACCCGCCATGTCGGATTTCGAGGCATCGAGCCCGAGCTTCAGCGCCTCGAGGCTGGCCTTCAGCGCCTTCACGTCATCAGCCGGACGGACTCGGCCGAGGCTCGTCTGCAGGCCCGCGAAGCTATCCTTCAGGGCGCGCACATCCTCGGCGAGCTGGCGCAACTCCTGACGTTGGGCTTCTTGCCTCTGGGCTTCTTGCCTCTGGGCTTCTTGCCTCTGGGCTTCTTGCCTCTGGGCTTCTTGCCTCTGGGTTTCTTGGCGCTGGGCTTCTTGACGCTGCGTCGCCTCGCTCGCCGAGGCGAGCCGCGCCATATCGGCCTTCTGCGATGTCATGACCTTGGGAGCCGCCCCGAGATGGGCGCCCGCCCCCCAGCCGAGCGCTGCCGCCAGCATGAGGCAGGCAGCGACGATCCCGAGATTGCGCAGGTGATGGCTCGAGCCTCGGCGGCCGGGAGCCGGCAGGATCACGAGCTCACGCCCGGGGCGGGGAGCATCGATCGCGGGCCGATCAGAAGGCGAGGTCATGGGCATTTATCCGATCATCGAAAGGGTTTGCTAAGGATGATCGCTCGGCGAAGTTTACGAAGGATTAAGCAGGCGATCGGGCGCGCCTCGAGAATCCGTGTGTCTCAAAAGTTCATGTGTCTCAAAAGCTCTTGGCGAGCCGCAGCGCATCGTAGACGGCCGCGTGGATGTTGCGGGAGGAGACGGCGTCGCCGATGCGGTAAAGGGCGAAGCGCCCCTCGGGATTGCGCGCCAGCATCTGCGGGCGGCCGGCGATCAGGGCCGGGTAGTCGACCTCGCCGAGGTTGAGCGACAGGGGCTTCAGCGCGAAATACAGCTCCTCGTTCGGCAAGGTGCCGTGCTCGACCACGATCTGGTCCACGAGGCGTTCCTCCGGCCGACGGCTATAATCGTTGAAGAGATGCGCAACGAGGCGATTGCCGTCGCGCGTGACCCGCTCCAACCGCAGGTTGAGCGTGATCCTCGCATTCGCCGCCGAGAGCGCCTTGAAATAGGCGGGGTAATTGGTGCCGCCGACCTCGGGGGCGAGCACGCGCTCGGGCGTGACGATCTCGAGCCTCGAGCCTGCGCCGACGATGAATTCGGCCGCGGTCATGCCGGGATGGGCGCCGTTATCGTCATAGAGCAGCACCGTCTCGGCGGGCTTCGCCGCACCCGAGAGGACATCCCAGCTCGTGGTCACGAGATCCTCGCCCGCGTCGAGGAAGGAGGTATTCGGCACGCCCCCTGTCGCGATCACCACGATATCGGGCGCTTCGGCGAGGATGTCGCTCTTTTCCGCATAGGTGTTGAGGCGCAGCTCGACCTTGTGCTTGGCGCATTGGTCGAGGCGCCAGTCGACGATCCCCATGATCTCGCGCCGGCGTTTGAGCTGCGCAGTGAGGCGCACCTGGCCGCCCGCCTCGCCCGCCGCCTCGAGCAGCACGACGCGATGCCCGCGCGCCGAGGCAATGCGGGCGGCTTCGAGGCCGGCCGGCCCCGCGCCGACCACGACCACCTTCCTCGGCTGCGCTTGGGAGCGCGATACCTCGTGCGGCATCGTCGCTTCGCGCCCGGTTGCCGCATTATGAATGCAGACCGTATCACCGCCGAAATAGATGCGGTCGATGCAATAGCCCATGCCGACGCAGGGGCGGATCTCGTGCTCGCGGCCCTCGGCCACCTTCATGGCGATATACGGGTCGGCGATATGGGCGCGCGTCATTCCGACCATGTCGAGCTTCTGCGTGGCGACCGCATGGCGCGCCGTCGCCACGTCCTGGATACGCGCCGCGTGGAAGACCGGCAGCCGCGCCGCCAACCGCACCTCTCCGGCGAAGTCGAGATGGGGAGCCGAGCGCGCGCCCATTCCGGGGATGACATGCGAGAGCGCCTCATCGGTGTCGATATGGCCGCGGATAACATTGAGGAAATCGACCTTGCCGGTCGCGGCGAGCCGCTCGGCGATCGCGACGCCCTCCTCGCGCGACAGGCCGCGCGCCCAATCCTCGTCGCAGACGAGCCGGCAGCCGACAACGAAGTCCGGCCCCACCCGCTCGCGCACGGCGTCGAGGACCTCGAGCGAGAAACGCAGGCGGTTGTCGATCGAGCCGCCATATTCGTCCTCGCGCCTGTTTGTCGCGGGCGACCAGAACTGATCGAGAAAGTGGCCATACATTTCGAATTCCAGCCCGTCGAGGCCGGCTTCCTTGCAGCGCTCGGCAGCGTCCGCATAGGCCTTGCGGACGCGCTCGAGGTCGAAATCCTCGGCCGCCTTCGGGAAGGCCCGATGGGCCGGCTCGCGGATCGGCGATGGGGCGATAACGGGAAGCCAATCCTCCTTGCTCCAGCTGGTGCGCCGTCCGAGATGGGTGATCTGGATCATCGTCGCGGCGCTATGCTGGTGCACGTCGTCGGCGAGCTCCTTCAGCCAGCGCACGACCTCGTCGCGATAGAGCACGATATTGCCGAAGGCCGGCGGGCTGTCAGGCGCTACGATCGCCGAGCCACCGATCATCGTCAGCGCAATGCCGCCCTTCGCCTTCTCGCGGTGGTAGAGGCGGTAGCGCTCCTTCGGCATCCCGTCCACGGTGTAGGCAGGCTCATGCGCCGTCGACATAAAGCGATTGCGCAGCGTCAGATGCTTGAGCCTGAAGGGTTGCAGCAATGGATCGGATGATGTCGCGTGCATGTCTTGCGCCTGGATCTGCATCTCTCAATCAGACAGCGAGCGCCGTGGCCGCACCGTCGGGACACACTGCATGATTCTTGATCTTGGCACAGACATCACCTTTCCGGCTCCGCGATTTGCTCGTCGAACCAAGCAAGTTTCCGCTTCCAAATCGTGTTGTCCGGCGAGGCCTCGACCATGTGCGCGATGATTGCCCGACCCTGCCTCAGGGCGTCAACCGCTTGTGCAATTTCACCTGCGCTTGCGAGCACGGTCCCAAGCCTCGAATAGCTCGCCGACAGATCGCGCTGCCAGCCCGCGTTGCCGGGGTCGGACTTCGCCAGCCGGTCTCTGATCGCGAGCCCGTCGCGGAAGCTCTTCAGCGCCTCCAGCAGATGCCCCTGCGCCACCAGAACCTCGCCGATCTTGTCGCAGGACAGCGACAGATCGCTCAGCCAGGCGGCGTTGCCGGGGTCGGAATTCGCCAGCCCGTTTCTGATCGCGAGCCCGTCGCGGAAGCTCTTCAACGCTTCCGGCAGATTACCCTGCGCCACCAGGAGGTCACCGATCTTGTCGTAGGACACCGGCAGAAAGCGCCGCCAGCGCGCATCACCTGGGTCGGAATTCGCCAGCCGATCGGCAATCGCGAGCCCGTCGCGGAAGCTCTTCAATGCCTGCGGCAGATTGCCAAGCGCGACCAGAACGTCGCCGACCCGATCGTGGGACGCCGACAGATCGCTCTGCCATAAGGCGTTGCCGGGGTCGGAATTCGCCAGACGCTCTCTGATCGCGAGCCCCTCGCGGAAGCTCTCCAGCGCCTCCGGCAGATTGCCCTGCGCCACCAGAGCGTCGCCGATCCTGTTGTAGGACACCGACAGATCGCGCTGCCATAAGGCATTGCCGGGGCCGGACTTCGCCAGCCGCTCGGCGATGGCGAGCCCCTCGCGGAAGCTCTTCAGCGCTTCCGGCAAATCGCCCTGCACGACCAGAATGTCGGCGATCTTGTCGCAGGATACAGACAGATCGTGCTGCCATAAGGCGTTGCCGGGATCGGACTTCGCCAGCCGCTCGGCAATGGCGAGCCCTTCGCGGAAGGTTTTCAGGGCCTCCGCCACATCGCCCTGCGCCATCAGAACGTCACCGACACGATCATGGAACACCGACAGATTGCGCTGCCATGAGGCATTGGCCGGGTCGGACCTCGCCAGCCGTTCGGCGATGGCGAGCCCGTCGCGGAAGCTCTTCAGCGCCTCGGGCAAATTGCCCTGCGCCACCAGAACGTCGCCGGTCTTGTCGTGGGACACCGACAGATCGCGCTGCCATGAGGCGTTGCCGGGGTCGGACGTCGCCAGCCGCTCTCTGATCGCGAGCCCGTCGCGGAAGCTCTTCAGCGCCGCTGCGCTGCGGCCGACCGTTGCCAGTATGTCGCCGGCTTCGGTGAACGCATGAGCCTGATCCGAGCGACCTGGCTCGCCCGACACCTCGGCAAGCCTCTGGGTCATCCCCAACCAGGCCAACGCGCCCTCCCAGACATAGCGCCGCGCCAGTGAGCCCGCGACCTCGAAGAGACAGGGCCCGACAGCCGACCAGCCATCCTTGGCCGAAAGATGCATGCGGACATCCTCGGCATGCAACCTTGCCATCTGCGCCGGCAGCTCGGCCAAGCAGAATGCATCGAGCTCACCGTGCCCGGCTTGCCCGGCCCATTGCGCAAATTCTGCCCACAGCGCGTCAACCAGGCGCTTGGCGCCCTCGGTCTCGTCAACCACGAACTCCGCGCCGGACGCCTTGGCGTCGACCAGCCAGTCGCGCAGGCTCTTGTGAAACGGCGCAACGCCGTCCGGCCGCCGCTCGAACAAGCTGCCGAGGCCTTCCAGCATCCGCGCCGCATCGCGCTTCGACCATCCGAACATGCGCGCCAACCACGGTTCCGGGACGGGATGTTCGGCGGCCGCCAGCACCGCCAATAATGGCACATAGATCTCGTAGGTCTTTGCGTCGGGGAATTGGCGTCGGAACCAGCGTTCAAAGAGGCCGACAAGTCCCTGCGGCAGACCTTCCGGCGCAAAGAGGTTCAACGTCCCCGCCGTCCCCGCCTCCCGCAGCATGCGCAGATAGAGAAAATTGCCTTCGGAAGCCGCCACGGCCCGATCGACGAAGGCCGCCATCTCGCCTTCCGGCAAGTCGAGATTCGTCAGCCAATCGCGGGCGTAGACACGCAGATCGTCCAAGTTCTCATCGGAATCGGCCCTGATGGAAACAGGTTGCAAGCCGGCGAACTGACGCAGGATCGGCTCATCGGGACGGCTGGTGACAACCATCGCCATCCAGGCCGGCAGTTTCTTGGCGTGCTCGCGAAGAACCTCGGCGAGCTCGCTGCGACCGTCGCGCACCGTCTCGTCCAGACCATCAATGACGACCAGATAGCGATGGTCGCTTCGACCGCCGTCGATGACGTGCCGCAGCGGCTCGATCAACAGCCAGTCGAACAGCGCTGCCGGGCCTTTGCGCGCGAGCTCGCTGCCGTCCACGTCCTGGTTCGAAAGTCGCTCCAGGACGAGCCGCCGGTAGTCCGGCAGCCGCGTCGCGATCTGGAAGGCAAGCGTGCGAATAACCCGGCCTGCGTCGCGCCGATCATCCAGATTGTAGCGGCACAGATTCAGCCCGATGACGTTGGCCCTGCCCCGGTGCGCGAGCCAGGCCGCGAAGGCACTTTTGCCGGTGCCGGCGGGGCCGCTCAGCCAAAACAGACGCGAGCCCTTGGCGTTCCTGCGCCAATCCTCGAGCTTGTCATGCAACCAGGCCCGGCCGACGAACCCCTCGACCAGAACGCCGATGTCGACCTCCTGCGTCACCGGCTTCAGGCAACGTTCGAGGTCTTTGATTTCACCGGCGAAACGCTGGGTGGCGGGATGGGCGAGAAGTGCGAGAATTTCGTTCAGCTTCGCGTGGTACCAGTCCTCCCATACTCTGCCGCCTTCAGCCTCGCGCTCCGTCCAATCATGCAGATCGAGCCACTGGATGCGGCTTACGGATACCGGCGGCTCGACCTCGGCTTCGCTCTCCATGAGAACTGTGGCGATCGTCCCGCCCTTGACGTGCATGGCGATTGCAAGCTCGTCCAGGCAGACGCCAGGATCGCGGGTCGAATGCTTGGACAGAAAGCCAAGCGTCCAGTCGGTGTCCACGAGGCCGTCGAGAATGCTGCGACGCCAATCGTCGCCTGCCTTGATTTTCGACTTGTCGATCCAGATCTCGTGGCCGGCGGCTTGGAGATCGCCTCCGATGCGCTCGACGAGCGGCGCATTACGGTCCTGGCCGTAGCTGACGAAGACCTTCACTGTTCAACTCCGACCGGCGCGGCTGGAAAAGCTTCAGCCGGCGCCGCTTTGACGAGTAAACCAGCTCCAATTGTGACTGCCGCGTCAAGCCTTGTATGGCCCCTTTATCCTCGCAGCCGCCGATGGGGGCAATTCCACCGAACCACGCCGGCAAGTCCATTTTGCTGGGGAGAATGGACCCCACCTGCCCCCATGGCGAGGCTCCGAAGGCATCGGCAGGTGTCGAGTTGGCGCGAATCGTGCATGGTTTTCGCCGCGGAGGCATCATGCCGTCACTGACCATTCGGCACGTCACGACCTATCGCTATCGGCAGCCGGTCGCCTTTGGCGAGCACCGGATGATGTTCCGTCCACGCGATTCCCACGATCAAAGAGTGTTGGGGGCGAGCCTCGAAATCAGTCCGGAGCCGAGAAGCCTGAGCTTCGTTCAAGACCCTTTCGGCAATCACGTGGGGATCGCGCGTTTTTCGGGTCGGTCGAAAAAGCTGTGCTTCGAGAGCATCGTGTGCCTTGAGCACTCGCCTTTGGACGCCGCCGATCTCCATTTCGAGGACGCCGCAAGGATCTTCCCGGTCGCTTATAGCGCCGACGAGATGCCGGATCTCGCCCACTGCATCGAACGCCATCAACCCGATCCCGGCAACGCGGTTGGCCGCTGGGCTCGGCAATTCCTGCCCCAAACCGGGTCGATCGGCACCTTCGAGCTTCTCCTGCGGCTCTCGCAGGGCATCCGTCGCGATTTTGATTACCGACGGCGGGAAGCCAAGGGAATCCAGCAGCCGGCCGAGACGCTGCGGCTCGGCCATGGCAGCTGCCGAGATTTTGCCCTGCTGATGATCGAGGCGGCCCGCTCCCTCGGTTTCGCCGCGCGCTTTGCGTCAGGATACCTCGCCGTCCCCCTCGCCGTCCCCTTGGACGGTCCGGAGCCGCAAGCCAGCTCGCCTCGCGGCTCGACCCATGCCTGGGCGCAAATCTATTTGCCGGGCACCGGCTGGATCGATTTCGACCCTACGAGCGGCAGCGTCGGCAAGATCGGCCTTGTCACCGTTGCGGTCGTCCGCGATCCGCACCACGCAATCCCGCTCCACGGCACATTCATCGGGCTTGCGTCGGACCATCTCGGCATGGAGGTGGAAGTGAGCGTCACGCCCGGTTCGCCGGAAACGATCTTCGCCGGTCCCCGACGCTCCACTCGTGCGAAACTCGTCGAAACAGCCTGATCGACGCCGGAACGCGGACGAGCCATGGCGATGGAACGCGCTGACATTCGTTCGATCGAGCTTGCGTAACGACGCGCTCGCCGGTGGCCGACTTTGGATCACTCGTTGGCCTGAACAACGTCATCGGAATAGGACTCGATCCACAGCCATATCGGGCGCATGGTGGCCGATCATCGGTAGCGGCATCGTCCAGGGCGCCGGTGGCCGAGAGTGCCCGCGCGCTCGCGCCCTGTGAAACCCGGGGAATGTCGGGATGAAGATTCGTGTCGGCTACGAACTGATCTACGACTTTCCGCAGCCCACACCCATGATCATGGTTCTCGGCACCCATTTCACCCGGGCCTCCGATGTCGTCGTGCCCGACTACCTGACCACCAGCCCTTCCGTGCCGATCTCCCCCTATCGCGACGTCTTCGGCAATTGGTGCAGCCGCATCCTCGCTCCTGCCGGCCGAATGCGCGTCTCGGCCGACGGCGTCGTCCGCGATAGCGGCCTGCCGGACGTGGTTGCCCCGTCGGCTTCCCAGCACGCGGTGGAGGATTTGCCGGCGGAGACCCTGCTTTTTCTCCTCGGCAGCCGCTATTGCGAGACCGACCGCCTGTCCGACCTGGCCTGGAACCTCTTCCAGAATTCGCCACCCGGATGGGCACGAGTCCAGGCGATCTGCGAATTCGTCCATCGCCACATCGCCTTCGGCTACGAGCATGCGCGCGCGACCATGACAGCCTTCGAGGTCTTCAATGAAGGCAAGGGAGTGTGTCGCGACTACGCACACCTCGCCATCGCGTTCTGCCGCTGCATGAACATCCCGGCGCGCTACTGCACCGGCTACCTCGGCGACATCGGCATGCCGCCGCCCTATGGCCCAATGGATTTCGCCGCCTGGTTCGAGGCCTATCTCGGTGGGCAGTGGTACACATTCGACGCGCGCAACAACATACCGCGAATAGGCCGCGTGCTGATCGCTCAAGGGCGCGATGCGGCCGATGTGCCGATCACCCTCGCCTTCGGTCCCAACACGCTGGTCAGTTTCAAGGTCTGGACGGACGAGGTCAGCTAGCCGGGAGGGATCAGCGTCACGGGGACGCCGGGACGCCGGCCCATCTGCCTGCCGCCGCCTGGTCGACGAGCCAGAACAGATCACCCTGCGGTCGCAATTTTCCGGCCGGCAGCGTGTCGTCACCCGACAAGACGCGGTCGAGGATGGCGCGCTTGCCCTCTCCCTGCACCAGGAACACGGTCGCCGCGCTCGACTCCAAGGCCGGATAGGTGAGCGTGATCCGCGCTTGCGGCCTCCCATGGCCGACGGCCGCGACCCAGCGCCTTCGCTCCGAGAGCACCGTCTCGCCGGGGATCAAGGACGCGATGTGGCCGTCCTCGCCGAGGCCGAGGAGGCAGAGGTCGAGGAGAGGCTTGCCGGGCGTGAGCTCGTCGGCGCCATAGAGATGCTTGAGGGTCCGCTCATAGGCCTGCGCCGCCTCGTCGAGGCTAAGACCCTGGGTCGGCACGCGATGCACATGGGCGAGCGGCACGGGCACGTGCGAGAACATGGCCTCGTCGGCCATGCGGGCATTGGACTCCACATGGTCATGGGGCACGAAGCGCTCATCCCCGAACACGAATTGGCTGCGAGCCCAAGGAAAGCGCGCCGCGAGCGGCTCGACCGCCAGCATCTCGTAGCAGCCTTTCGGCGTCGAGCCGCCGGAGAGGGCGATGGTGAAGGGTCCAGGTTTCGCATGGGCGCAGTCAACGATGAACTTGGCTGCCGCCTCGGCCAGCGCCTCGGCGTCGCGATAGACGAAAAGCGATCCGCGCGCTGGCTGCATCATTCGCTCCCGTTCAGCACGAGATCGCGCATGGCCTTGGCGAAGCCCTCATTCTCGTTGGTCGCGGTTACTGCCTCGGCTTGCGCCTTCACCTCCTCGCTCGCATTGCCCATGGCGATCGACAAGCCGCTCCTCTTGAACATCAGCACGTCATTCGGCCCGTCGCCGATGGTGGCGATCTCGGAAGGCTCGATGCCCATAAGCTTCGACAGCGTGGTCACCACCTCTCCCTTGTTCGCAAGAGGATGGGTGACGTCGAGATAATAGGGCTGCGAGCGCGTGGCGCTGGCGCGCAAGCCCAGCGAAGATTGCGCCTTCGTCTCGCAGCGGGCGACGCTTGCGTGATCGTCCGAGACGCCGACGATCTTGACGGCGCGCGACAAGAGCTCGTCCGGGAAGCGTCGCGTCACCTTGGCATCGAACGCGACCGTCATGGTCTCGCGCGCCACATGCGGTCCATATTTGTCGCGCACCAGCCAGTCATCAGTGGTGTAGAGCCAGGCATCGAGCCCTCCTTCGAGGATCAGCCGCATTGCCTCCTTCGCGACCTCGGGAGAAAGGAGATGCGTCGCGACCACGCTCATATCGGGATAGACATAGACGCCGCCATTGAAGCCGGCAATCTGGCCCTCGAGCCGCAACGGCTCGACCAGCATCCGCATGCCGCGCGGCGGCCGGCCGCTGGTGATAGCGAGGGTGATGCCGGCAGCATTGAGCTCGCGCGCGGCGGCGACCGCCTCCTCAGTGAGCCGCTTCTCCTGCGTGACCAAGGTTCCGTCGACATCGGCGATGACGAGGCGGATCATGACGCCTTCTCCGTCGGACGCGCCACCGGCCGCCATTGGCGCGAGCCCTTGCGTGCGATCAGCTCGTCGGCCTCGGGCGGCCCGTCGCTGCCGGCGGCATAGTTCGGAAAATCGCCCTTGTCCTTCGCCCAGGCGTCGAGCACCGGCTGCACCACGCGCCAGGTCTCCTCGACCATGTCGGCGCGGTGGAACAAGGTGGCATCGCCGATCATCACATCGTAAAGCAGCGTCTCATAGCCGACATTCGGCTCCTTCGGGAACCAGTCGCCGTAGGCGAAGCTCATCTCGACGCTCCCCAGCATCACCTCGGGTCCCGGCCGCTTCACCTCGAATTTCAAGGAGATGGCCTCGTCGGGCTGGATGGCGATCACCAGCCAATTCGGCGGCATGCCATCGACCGGCGTATCCGCGAAGGGCGCATGCGGGGCCTTCTTGAAACGGATCGCGATCTCGGTGCTGCGGCTCGCCATGTTCTTGCCGGTGCGCAGATAGAAGGGCACGCCCGCCCAGCGCCAATTGTCGATCTCGAGCTTCATCGCCACATAGGTTTCGGCATTGGATGCCGCCGAGACGTTCGGCTCGTCGCGATAGGCGCATCTATCTCGTCCCAGCACCTTGCCCGGCCCATATTGCCCGCGCACGGCGTCTTCCGGCCGCAGAGACGGCATGGCGGCGAAGACCTCGCCTTTCTTGTCGCGGATCGATTTGGCGTCGAAGCCCGTGGGCGGCTCCATGGCGACCATGGCGAGGAGCGAGAAGACATGGTTCGGCACCATGTCGCGTAATGCCCCCGTCACCTCGTAGAACTTGCCGCGCCCTTCGACGCCGACCGTCTCGGCCACGGTGATCTGCACATGATTGATGCGATCCCTGTTCCACAGGGGCTCGAACAGGCCATTGGCGAAGCGCAAGGCCATGATGTTCTGCACCGTCTCCTTTCCGAGGAAATGATCGATGCGAAAAATCTGATCCTCGTGCAGCGTGCGCGCGATCCGGGCGTTCAGTGCCTTCGCCGACTGCAGATCGTGGCCGAAAGGCTTCTCGATCACCACGCGCCGCCAGAAAGCGTGCCTGCCATCTTCATCCTCATTCTGGTCGCTGAGCTTCGCGGCGCCGAGCCGATCGACGACCGGGCCGAAGAAGCGATCGGCGACGGCGAGGTAGAAGACGGCATTGCCTGCCGTGCCCTGTTTCTCCTTGGCCTCGGCGAGCGCGCCCTCGAGCTTCGCGTAAAGGTCGGGCTTGGTAATGTCGCCCTGGACATAGCTCATCTTATCGGCGAGCCCAGCCCAGGCCTTGGCGTCGATGGCATCGACGGCGAACTCCGCCGCTCTGTTGCCGACGAAGCTCTTCAGCATATCGTAAAGGTGCTCGCGCCAGCTCTGCGCCGTGCCCTCGGCGAGATCGACGCCGATCAGCGCGAAATCCCTAGGCAACAGCCCCGTACGGGCGAGGTTATAGAGTGCCGGAACGACGAGGCGCTTCGTCAGATCGCCGAAGGCGCCGAAGATCACCATTGCGCAAGGGTCGGCGGGCTTGGGCTCGGGCCGCGGCGGCGCCGCGACCAGGATTGCGCCTTGGCGTCGCGGCTCATCGTTCATCCCGATCACCCTTCATCTTTCGCACGTCCGCAACGCCTCGATGCAAGCGGGGCATCTCGGCCGTCGCAGCCGGCCGCTCGCCCCGTGGATGGCATCCTATATAGTGTTCCAGGCCCGATCATCGAGACCCGGCCGAAGGCACCTCTTAGGCCCCTGCAACCTGCATTATGCCTCGGTGTCATTGCCAGCCGAGCAGGCCAAGCGCCTCACCTAGTTGCGAGCGGCCTCGGCGCAAGAAACGCCGCCGGCTCCAAAGCAGTAGCCCGGCACGACGGCCGAGGGCGCGGCTCAGCGTTCGAACTCTCCCGCGCGTCGCAAGAGGTCATTGCGCAAGCGTGTCGGATGCGGGACGATCTTGGCTCGCCAAGCCCTCCTGCTCACGAGAAGCTCGGTCACGGCATTCTTGAGCTCATCGATCGAGACGGGCTTGTGGATCACGGCGTCGGCCCCGCGGCGCAGACACCTCTCGTAAAATCTTCGCGAGGTATCTTCGGTCACCATGACGAACAGAGCAGGCGTCAGGAGCGGATCGGCTCTTACCGACAGCAGCAGATCCGAGCAGTCATGGCAGGCCAACTCGCTGTCGGCCACGATCAAGTCATGGCGCTGATAGGTTTGTTGCTTTCGCAATTGCGCGAGGTCGCGCACGATCTCGATGCTGTCGAACCCCACCGACCTGAGCATGAGTCTCATGATCCGCCCGAATAGATGGTCGTCCGCTACAATAATAGTCTTCAAATACCAAAATGTTGAATGCATTTCTGTATATCTCCGAAAATCTGTGAACCAGCTAAGCGACGTTGTTGTAATTCGTGTGAGTTAATATTTGTCCGTCATGTTATCAAGAAGTTAATTCCAAGGCTAAAACTTTAGCGAAAAAGGGCGAGGATCCGGGAATGCGTCTCGATCCCAAGGCATTGGGAGCGGCTCGCTCCGAGGAAATTTCCTGTGGATAAGAGGCCCGTGCCAAGGCGGGGCGAGCGCCGCGGTCAAGCGAGAGACCCACCCCCTCCCCGCTTCAGGCGTCATTGCGGAGGCGTTGCCGACGGAGCGCGTCTTGCCGGCGCGCCTTTCACGTCATCGCGAGCCAAGCGAATCCACTCGTCTTTCGGCCCCTCGATTGCGTCGTCGTTGCTTCGCTTGGCTCGCGATGACGCACCTTCCCGCAATGACGGAAACCTCGTGCTTGCATGTCGGGGCAATGAGGGCCATGCATCACGGAGAGAAGCCAATGGCGGAATGCCAGGGCATATCTTGCCGCCAGCAAGGGCAATGAGCGATCGACATGAATGCGAACGGAAACGACGAACCAAACGATGAGGCGCGCGCCCATCCGCAGCTGCCCGTCGACAAGGTCCGCGATTTGGTGGAGCAGATCAAATCGCATGACGCGACTAAGGCCCACGAGGAGGAGCTCGGAAGCCACGTCACGGCGATCGAGGAGGAGCTGGGCCGGGAGGCGCCGCACCCTTCAAGGCTCGCCTCTCTTCTCGACGGCCTGAGGACCTTATCGGCCGAAGCGACCGAGGGCCTGATCCATTCGGGCGCGATGAACCTTCTCAACGAGATCCTCGGAACGGGCGTGCCGCCCGTGGGGCCGTAGAACTCCGGAGTGGAATGGGTTTAGACTAAATCGACGTAGAGTCTTGACGCGTGACCTTATCCGAAAAGCGGGGCAACTTCTCGCGATCATGCGCTAAGCGTCGAGCTCTCGATAGCGCCGGAAGATGCCCTCCTGGTTGAAGGGGATGCGCCGATCGGAGGCGAGATAGGCGGCGATGCGCGGCCTCTTGGCCACATGGTCGTGCAAGGCCTCTAGGCGCGGATAGCTCTCTCCCTGGCGTTTCATGGCGCGTGGAAAAGCGTAGCGCAGCCCGGCTATCAGCTGGAACAGCGACAGGTCCACATAGGTCAGCTTGGCGCCGACGGGATGGCCCTTGCCCTTGGCATTCGCCGCGATGACGTCCTCGAAATAGCTCAAGAATTTCGGCATCCGCTGCTTCAGGAACTCGCGCGAGCGACGCCGCGCCTCGGCTTTCTGATCCTCGTAATAGAGGCCGGACGAGATCGGGTGATGGGTATCGTGAATCTCGACGAGGAAATCGCTGACCGTGAGCTGCAGCTGATGGGTCCACAGCCTGCCGGCCTCTCCGGCAGGAGCAAGCTTATGGCGGGTACCGAGAAACAACAGGATATTCGCGGTCTGCCCGATGACGAGCCGTCCGGCCTTGAGGAAGGGCGGGGCGAAGGGCGGCGTCGCGATCTTGCCGCCGTCGAGGAGGCGCTCCATGGCGGCGCCATCGTCTTGGCGCGCCACGTCGACATAGTCGGCACCTGCCTCCTCGAGGGCGAGCCGCACGAATTCGCCGCGTCCCTGGATGGAAGGCCAGTAATGGAGCTCGTATCGATCGGCCATCTTGGCCTCCACCCGGTTGACGGCTGCGCGGCGTCCTCGAGAGGACCCATCATAAGATGGCGAGGTCGGGGCGAAAAGCGACCGCCCCGGCGCTGCCTCCGACTATTTTGCGGGATGAGCGGGCAGGATCGAGGGCCTTACAGATCGTCGAGATGGAAGTGAAGGAAATAGATGAGGGCGAGCACGACCGCCGAGACGACGGTTGTGATCATGGCCTTCATCATGAGGCGGGGCGCCGCCGGCGCGCCGGGATCCGAGCCCGGCGCGTGCTCTCCGGCCTCATCCTGGCTGCGCACGCCGATCGGCAAGATGACGAAGATCGTGATCCACCACACCACCACATAGATGGCGGCCCAGGCGAGGATCGAGGTGAGCGGAATAGCGAACATGGCGGGCAGGTCTAAACCTGCTCGAGCTCGACGAGCGTGCCGGAGAAATCCTTCGGGCTCAGGAAGATGACGGGCTTGCCATGGGCGCCGACACGCGGCTTGCCATCGCCCAGGACGCGTGCGCCCGCCGCCTCGAGCCGGTCGCGCGCGGCTAGGATATCCTCGACCTCGAAGCACAGATGATGCGTGCCTCCTTGCGGGTTCCGCTCCAGGAACTTGGCGATCGGGGAAGCCTCGCCCAGGGGCTCGAGAAGCTCGATCTTGGTGTTGGGGAGCTCGACGAAGATCACCGTCACGCCATGCTCGGGCAGGGCAAAGGGTGCTGAAAGCTTGGCGCCGAGCCAGTCGCGATAGGGCTTCGCGGCCTCCGAGAGCCTCGGAACCGCGATGGCGACGTGATTGAGGCGCCCGATCATCCGGACGTCTATACCTTGACCACGAGAACATGGACCTTCGGCTTCTTCCCCCAGAGGTTGTTCACCGAGGCGCGCGCCGCCCGCTCGACGGCGTTCTCGACGAAATCAGCGTCGCGCCGGCGGGCTCGCGGCAGGCCATCGACGCAGCGCAGCACCGCCTCGAGCAGGAGGTCGAGCATCGAGGCTCCATCCCGCGTCTTCTGGGGCAGGCCGCTCGCCTCGATCTCGACCTCGCCGGCGATCTCGCCGCGCACATCGATCGCGAAGGCGACTGAGACGATGCCGGCGATGGAGAGCTTGCGCCGCTCGCGGATCGCCTCGTCGTCGGCGCCGACCAGAAGATTGCCGTCCTGGTAGAGCCTGCCGGCCTTGACCTCGCCGATGACGGTGGCATCGCCAGGCGCGAGGCGCACCACATCGCCGTCATAGGCGGTGATCACCTGCGCGACGCCAAGCTCCTTGGCGAAGGCGGCATGCTCGCTCAAATGCAGGGCCTCGCCATGGGCCGGAATAGCGATTTTCGGGTGCACCCATTCATACATCTGGCGCACCTCGTCGCGGCGCGGATGGCCGGAGACATGCACCAGATGGGTGCGGTCGGTGATGACCTCGACCCCCTGCCGGATCAGGAAGTTGATGATGCGCGACACCGGCTTCTCATTGCCCGGGATGGTGCGCGAGGAGAAGATGACGCGGTCACCGGATGTGAGCGTGATGGCGGGATGGTCGTCGCTCGCGATCCGGGCGAGGGCTGCGCGCGGCTCGCCCTGACTGCCGGTGAGCAGCGCCACGACGCGCTCGCGCGGCAGATGGCTATAGGCGTCGGGCGAGCGGAAGGGGGGCAGGTCGTCGAGATAGCCGCATTCAGACGCAACCTCGACGACACGCTGCATGGCCCGCCCGACCACCACGACCTCGCGCCTTGCCGCCATCGCCGCCTCGGCGACCGCGCGGATACGCGCCACGTTGGAGGCGAAGATGGTGACCGCGACGCGCTGCGGGGCCTCGGCGATCAGCTCCCGCAGGGTCTTCGCCACATCGGCTTCGCTCGGGCTCGAGCCGCCGCGCACGATATTGGTCGAATCGCAGATGAGGGCGAGGACGCCTTCCTCGCCGAGCGCCCGCAAACGCCCTTCATCGGTCGGCAGGCCGACACCTGGGGTCGGATCGATCTTCCAGTCGCCGCTATGCAGGACGAGACCCGCGGGGGTGCGGATGGCGAGCGCCATCGATTCAGGGATGGAATGGGCGACGGGAATGAATTCGACACTGAACGGCCCGGCGTCGAACGACATGCCGGCAGCGATGACGCTCAAGGGGATCTTCGGCGCGCCCGGCTCTCCGAGCCGCCTCGTCTGCAGGAGGTCCACAGCGAAGCGCGAGGCGTAGACCTTGGCGCCGAGCCTCGGCCAAAGGGCCGCGAGCGCCCCGATATGGTCCTCATGGGCATGCGTGATCACGATGCCGACGAGATTCTTGCGCTCCTTCTCGAGGAAGCCGAGCTCCGGCAAGATCAGATCGACGCCCGGCGCCTCTTCCCCGGCGAAGCTCACGCCGCAATCGACGAGAAGCCATTTGCGCTTGGCCGGCGGCCCGAAACCATAGGCGCCGGCGTTCATGCCGATCTCGCCGAGGCCGCCGAGCGGCACGAAGACGAGATCGGATTGAGGGTCCTTCATCGATGTCCCATCAGGCAAGGAGTGGCTGGGCGGCTTCGGCGTCGGCTTCGTTCATGACGTAGAGGTCCCCGGCATCCAGCGTCCTTCTGCCCTCGGCCGTATCGACAAGCATCCGGCCTCGCTCGAGGCCGCGGAACAGCCCCACGACCTCGCCTTTCGGCAACCTGACGCGAACGCGCGAGCCGATCCCATGGGCACGCTCGGCCCAGGCCGCGAAATGCGCCTCATGGGATTGCGGCGCCAAGGTAAACTCGGCGAAACGCCGCGCGAACTCGTCCGACAGAAGCGCGAACAGCCTTGAAGCCGTGGCATGCGGCGCGAATGTCGTGAGCCTCGCGGAGGCGGCGAGCCCGGGCGGGGCGGAGGCGACGTTGACGCCGATGCCGATGATCAGCGCGAAGGCGCCACTGCCGAGCCGATGGCCTTCGAGCAGGATGCCGGCGCATTTCGTCGAATCGATCAAGAGGTCATTCGGCCATTTCAGCGAAAGACGCGGATGGTCGAGGCCGGTCAAGGCGCGGGCCGCCTCAAAGAGCGCCAGCCCCGCTACAAATCCGAGCTCCGGCGCTCTGACGACCTCGCAAGGATCGATCAGGGCGAGGCTCGCATGCAAATTGCCGCAAGGCGATGCCCAGATCCGCCCATGGCGGCCGCGCCCACTCGTCTGGCGCCGCGCCACGACCCATAAGCGCGAGCCCGCGCCCTCGCTGGCGCGAGCCAGCGCGACGTCGTTCGTGGAGGCGACCTCGTCGAGGGCTTGCAGCCGGTAGCCGGCGCCGAGCGCCGCTTCCCCCAGCGCCAGCGCCATCGCCTCTTCCGGCCGCTCCATCAAAACAAGGACTTTGCCGCGGCGGCGGCGGCCGACACGATCGGTGCCGGCATGAGGCCGGCGAGGATCACGACGATGCCGCTGAGCGCGAGCACGGCCGTCAGCACGCCCGAGAGCGGCTCGAAGCGCACCGGCCCCTCGTCGAAATACATGACCTTGACGATGCGAAGATAATAAAAGGCGCCGACGACGCTCGCCAGGAAGCCGATCACGGCGAGCGGAACGAGACCCGCATCGACGGCTGCCGAGAACACATACCATTTGGCCCAAAAGCCGGCGAGCGGAGGAACGCCCGCTAGCGAGAACATCAGCGCCATGAGCACGAAGGCGAAGGCCGGCTGCGATTTCGAGAGACCCGCGAGGTCATCGATGTTCTCGACCGGTCCGTCCTTGGTGCGCATGGCGACGATGCAGGCGAAGGTGCCGACCGTCATCGCCATGTAGATGGCCATGTAGACCAAGACGCCGTTCACCCCGTCCTGGGTGTTGGCGGACAACCCGACCAGGGCGTAGCCGACATGGCCGATCGAGGAATAGGCCATGAGCCGCTTCAGGTTGCGCTGGCCGATGGCGGCGAAGGCGCCAAGCAGCATGGAGGCGATGGCGATGAACACCACGATCTGGCGCCATTGCGCCCCGTCCGAGCCGAAGGCCTGGATCAGGACGCGTGTGGTCAGCGCCATCGCGGCGATCTTGCTGGTGGCGGCGAAAAAGGCGGTCACCGGCGTCGGCGCGCCCTCATAGACATCGGGCGTCCACATATGGAAGGGCACGGCGGAAATCTTGAAGGCGAGGCCCGCAAGGAGAAAGACGAGGCCGAACATCAGCCCGACCCCGCCTCCGGCCTTCACGGCGGCGGCGATGGCGGCAAAGCTCACGGTCCCGGTGAAGCCGTAGATGAGCGAGACGCCGTAGAGCAGCATGCCGGACGACAAGGCTCCGAGCACGAAATATTTGAGCCCGGCCTCGCTCGCCTTGGCATTATCGCGGTCGATCGCCGCGAGCACGTAGAGCGCCAAGCTCGACAATTCGAGACCGACATAAAGCGCGATCAGATCGTTCGCCGAGATCATCAGCAGCATGCCGAGCGACGACAGCAGGATGAGGATCGCGAATTCGTAGCCCTTCGAACGGGCGCCATTCATGTCGTCGATGGCGAGCGCGAGCGTTGCTGCCGAGCCGAGCAGCGTCACCACCTTCATGAAGCGGCTGAAGTCGTCGGCGATAAAGGAGCCGTTGAAGGCCGTGACGGTCGCCGAGGGCTGGAAGCCGGCGGCGAGCGCCGCGATCACCAGGATCGCGAAGGCTGCGCCGTTGACGAGGTTGACGGATCTCAGCCCCTGGAACGCCCCGACCATCAGCATGGCGAGGGCCCCCACCCCGAGGATCAGCTCGGGAAAGATGGTGGCGAGCGAGGGCAGCGCGACTTCCGTCATTGAGCGGGCCTTGGAGTAAGCTTCGAGGCCGGCCTTGAAGCGGGCCTTGGAGCGAGCCTTGGAGCAGGCCCTGGAGCGGCGCGGATCATTGGAGCACGAGCCCCGCCGCCTTGATGGCGCCGAGGGCGAGCCCCGTCGATTTCAGGAGAGCCTCGGTCGGGGCGGAGAAGGCCTGGAGAATCACGCCGGGCCTGACCCCGTAGTAGATGACGAGCGCGGCGAGCGGAGCCATGATCCACATCTCCCGCGGCGAAAGGTCGAGCATGTTCATGAGCTCGGGCTTCACGAGCTTACCGAAGATCACCTTGCGATAGAGCCAAAGCGCGTAGGCGGCGGACAGGATGACGCCGAAGGTCGCGAAGAAGGCGACCCAGCTATTGGCGCGGAAAACGCCGAGCAAGGTGAGAAATTCGCCGACGAAGCCCGATGTTCCGGGCAATCCGACATTCGCCAGGGTGAACAGCATGAAGGCCGCGGCATAAAACGGCATGCGATGCACGAGACCGCCATAGGCGGCGATCTCGCGTGTATGGGTGCGGTCGTAGACGACGCCGACGCACAGGAACAGCGCGGCCGAGACGAGCCCATGGCTCACCATCTGGTACATGGCGCCTTCGATCCCCTGCTCCGTCATCGAGAACAGGCCCATGGTGACGAAGCCCATATGCGCGACCGAGGAATAGGCGATGAGCTTCTTCATGTCCTCCTGCATCAGGGCGACGAGGGAGGTGTAGATGATGGCGATGATGGACAGCGCATAGACGAGCGGCGCGAAGTATTGCGACGCATCGGGAAACATCGGCAGCGAGAAGCGGATGAAGCCGTAACCACCCATCTTCAAGAGGATGGCGGCGAGGATCACCGAGCCCGCGGTCGGCGCCTCCACATGGGCGTCGGGCAACCAGGTATGGACCGGCCACATCGGCAACTTCACCGCGAAGGAGGCGAAGAAGGCGAGCCAGAGCCAGGTCTGCATGGCGGGCGGGAAGCGGTAGCTCAGAAGAGAGGCGATATCCGTGGTGCCGGCCGTCTTCCACATCGCCATAATGGCGATCAGCAGCAGCACGGAGCCGAGCAGGGTGTAGAGAAAGAACTTGAAGCTCGCATAGATGCGCCCCTTGCCGCCCCAGACGCCGATGATGAGGAACATCGGGATCAGGCCGCCCTCGAAGAACAGGTAGAACAGCACGAGGTCGAGCGCCTCAAAGACACCGATCATCAGCGCCTCGAGGATGAGGAAGGCGATCATGTATTCGCGCACCCGCCTCTCGATCGTGGTCCAGGAGGCGAGGATGCAAAACGGCATCAGGAAGGTCGTCAGCAGGACGAAGGGGAACGAATAGCCGTCGATGCCGAGCTTGAAGGTGATCGATGAAGAGATCCAGGAGGCCTGTTCGACGAGCTGGAAAGCCGCATTGGCCGGATCGAATTGCCACCAGGCGACGAGCGACAACAGGAAATTGACGAGCGTCGTGAGCAAGGTGATGTAGCGGATGTTGGACAGCGCCGCCTCGTCCTCCCCGCGCACGAACAAGACGAGCGCCGCCCCGATGAGCGGCAGTATCAAAAGTCCGCTGAGCACGCCGGGCATTAGCGGGCTCCCGTGACGATGAAATAGGTGATGAAGGCCGCGACCCCGATCAGCATCGCGAAGGCGTAGTGATAGACGTAGCCGCTTTGCAGCCTGACCGCCCCCCTGGCGACATCGATGACGCGCGCCGAGACGCCGTCGGGGCCGAAGCCGTCGATGACGCGCCCGTCGCCCTCCTTCCAGAAGAAGCGCCCGATGGCTTTCGCCGGGCGCACGAAGATCACGTCGTAGATCTCGTCGAAATACCATTTGTTGAGAAGGAAACGGTAGAGGATCGGATTGGCGTCGGCGAGCCTCACCGGCAAGGACGGGTTCACCACGTAGAACCAATAGGCGAGCGCCAGCCCGATCAGCATCATGATGAGCGCCACGTTCTCGACGAGGAACGGCACCTCCTCGACCTTCTTGACGATCTCCTCGTCGAAGACGAGCCCGCCATTCCAGAAATGCTCGGCCGCGGCGCCGAAGAAGACGCTCTTGAAGGCAAAGCCCGCGACGACCGCGCCGAGGGCGAGAACCGCGAGCGGCGCAAGCATCACGAGCGGGCTCTCATGGGGCTCGATCGGGCCATGGCCGCCATGCTCGTCGGCGCTCGAGGCGCCGTGCCCGTGCGCCGCTTCGCGAGGGACGACCTCGCCATGCGCGCCATGCGCATCGGCCGAAGCCCAGCGCGGCGCGCCACCGAAGGTCATGAAGATGAGGCGCCAGGAATAGAAGGACGTCAGAAGGGCGGCGAAGGCCGTGCACAGGAAGGCGAAGACATGGCCGGAACGCTCGGTCGCGTAGGCGGCTTCGATGATGGCGTCCTTCGAGTAGAAACCCGCAAAGGGCGGGAAGCCGGTGAGCGACAAGGTGCCGATGACCATCATGGCGCAGGTTATCGGGATCGCCTTCCCCAACCCTCCCATCTTGCGCATGTCCTGCTCGTGATGCATCGCCTGGATGACGGAGCCCGCGCCCAGGAACAGGAGGGCCTTGAAGAAGGCATGGGTGAACAGATGGAAGATGCCGGCCGAATAGGCGCCGGCAT
>JBIOEK010000003.1:0-24734 GCA_044445925.1 Hyphomicrobiales bacterium | reverse complement strand
GCTCCGTATCAACGCGAAGCTCGGGCAGGATCCCCCATTGCGCGATCTCTCAGAGGTGATCATGAAGAAGTCCCGCATCCTGTTGAAGGATGGCGCACCGCCCGAACATCCGCCGGCCGCCCTCTCGGTCGGCCTGGCCGGTGCGACGCCCTCTATTCCCGACGCGGCCGTGGCGCTGGTCGTCACCTCGCCGCCATTCCTCGATATCGTCCAATACGCGTCGGACAACTGGCTTCGTTGCTGGTTCGCGGGGATCGACCCCGACGCAGTGGCGATCGGGATGCACCGTACCGAGGCAGCCTGGTCGGCCATGGTCCGGGCGGTCCTGGTGGAGCAGGCCCGCCTGCTACGCCCCGGCGGCCATGTGGCGTTCGAGGTGGGAGAAATACGTCGCGGCAAGGTGCTTCTCGAACGCCTCGTCTGGCAGGCGGCCGAAGGTTTGCCCTTCCGTCGCTTGGCCGTGATGATCAATGATCAGGCATTTACCAAGACGGCCAATTGCTGGGGCGTCTCGAATGGCGCGGCTGGGACAAATACGAATCGGATCGTGCTCCTGCGGCGCTGCTGAGCCGTCAAGGGCCCTTCACGCCATCTCGAATTCCGCCACCACCGGCACATGATCGGAGGGCTTGTCCCAGCCGCGCGTTTGCTTGTCGATACGGCAGGAAACGAGCCTGTCCGCCGCCTGCGGCGACAGCAGCAGATGATCGATGCGGATGCCGTTATTCTTCTGGAAGGCGCCCGCCTGATAATCCCAGAAACTGTAGCGGTCGGGGGCCTCATCGCAGGCGCGCAAGGCATCGGTCAGGCCGAGCGCCAGGAGCCTGCGGAAGGCGGCTCGCGTCTGCGGCAGGAACAGTGCGTCGGACAGCCAGGCTGACGGGTCGCGAGCGTCGATCGGCTCGGGGATGACGTTGTAGTCGCCGGCGAGCACGAGCGGCTCCTCGAGGCGCAACAATTCAAGCGCGTGGCGACGCAACCGCTCCATGAAGCCGAGCTTGTAGGGGTATTTCTCGGTCTGCGGCGGGTTGCCGTTCGGCAGATAGATCGAGGCGACGCGCACCACGCCTTTCGCCGACGGGATCACGGCTTCGAGGTAGCGCGATTGGATATCGGCATCCTCGCCGGCGAGACCGCGCGTCACGTCTTCAGGACGATTGCGGGAGAGGATCGCCACGCCGTTGAAGGCCTTCTGGCCATGTGTCTCGACATGATAGCCGGCCCCCTCGACCTCGAGGCGTGGAAAGGCATCGTCCTCACATTTCAGCTCCTGCAGGCAGACGATGTCGGGCTTGGATTCATCGAGCCAGCGCAGGAGATGGGGAAGCCTTTGGCGAATCGAGTTCACATTCCACGTCGCGACGCGCATCGTCTCACTCCGCAAGGGCCATCTAGGTAAGGCTCGGCGAGTCCGGCCGTCTGCCGAACAGGCCGTAAGGGCGAAAGATGAACAATATCGCCAGGAGCGAGTAGACCGCGAGATCACGCGAATCGACGCTGAACGCCGCCGACCACGCCGCCTCCCCGAATGCCAGGATCACTCCCCCGACGAAAGCCGCGCCGACCGAGCCTATGCCGCCGAGCACGGCGCCGACCAGCGCCTTCAGCCCCAGCGTGAAGCCGTAGGCGTAGCCCGCCTGGCCGAAATGCACGGTGAGCACATAGCCGGCAAGGCCGGCGAGCCCAGCCGCCATGGCGAAGCTTTGGGCGAATACCCGGTCGCGATTGACCCCGAACATGGCGGCGGCGATCTCGTCCTGGGACACGGCCCGCCAATCGCGGCCGAAGGCCGACCAGCGCTGATACGCCAACAGGCACAGCGCCGCCGCGAGCCCGACGGCCGCCGAGAGCATCTGCATCGGCGTTACCGTCACCCCGAAGGTCGCGGCCCGCGCGATGGTGATCGGAGAGGAGAGGAGGGGAGGCGCCCAGATGAGGCTGCGCGGCATCGTCAGGCGCGAATATTCCGCGAGCGCGAGCATCAGGCCGACGGTCGCGATGACGACTGCCTGTCCCTTGGCTCGCAGAGCCGGCAGCACCGCGAAACGCCCGGCCGCCACCCCGTAGGCCGCGCTGACGCCGAGTGCCAGGACGAGGCCTATGCACAGCGCGAGCAGCGACCCTCCGGTCGCGCCGAGCGCGAGTCCCGTGAGCGTCGCATAGCCTCCGAGCGCCGCAAGGTCGCCGAAGCCGAAGATCACCCGCCCCACGAGGCCGTGAATGAGCGCATAGGACGAGGCCAGCAGCCCGTAGATGGAGGCGGAAGGCAAGGCTGCGACGAGCTGCTGCAACGCGAGCGCCAAGGGCGCGGGCAGGATGGGGGCCGAGGCCGAATCGGTCGCTCCGGGATCCGCAGGCGGTTCGTCCGGCAGATCTAGGAAGAAGCGCCGCAGAAAGAGAAGCTGGGTCTCTCGCAGAGGGCCCCGCCAGGTGTCGACGCCGCTCAGGATCTCCGATCCTGGCCGCGAGCCGCCGCTGAAGCGGCATATCACATGGCGGGAGGCGCTGGCTCGTCGGTCGCCCACGAGCTGATAGTCGATCCGAATTGAGTCCGCGGTTGGCCCGTTGCCGCTGCGCAGGATGGCGATCTTCGCATCTTCTGCTTCGATCGCCGGCACGATGCTCCGGCACAGCCTGGCGCGGCCCTCATCGACCAGCGTCGAACACGAGGAAGCTGCGATCATGATCAGGGCGCCTGTAAGGGCGCAGGCCACTCGCGGCGGCGTCCGGTCCGGAATTTCCTCGGCTCGCAGTCGCAAGCCGGGAGGCGGGGGAGGGTGCCTCACACTTCGACAAGATCGCAGGGACGGCTCGAGATCATCCGCGAGGCCCCAGGAGCCTCGCCGCTCGCGGCGCGAAATAGCTGAGGACGCCGTCAGCGCCGGCGCGCTTGAAGGCGATCAGGCTTTCCAGCATGGCGCGCTCGCCATCAAGCCAACCATTATTCGCGGCCGCCATCAGCATCGCGTATTCGCCCGACACTTGATAGGCGAAGGTCGGAACCCCGAACACGTCCTTCACCCGCCTGACGATATCGAGATAAGGCATGCCGGGCTTGATCATGACCATGTCGGCGCCTTCCTCGATATCGAGCGTGACCTCGCGCAGCGCCTCGTCGCCATTGGCGGGATCCATCTGATAGGTCGCCTTGTCGCCCTTGAGCGTCTTGGAGGAACCCACGGCGTCGCGAAACGGGCCGTAGAAGGCCGAGGCATATTTGGCCGCATAGGCCATGATCTGAACCTCGTCGAAGCCATTGGCGTCGAGGGCTCGCCTGATGGCGCCGACACGGCCATCCATCATGTCGGATGGCGCGATGATGTCGCAGCCGGCCTGCGCCTGGACCAGCGCCTGGCGGACCAATGCCGCGACCGTCTCGTCATTTTGGATGACATCGCCATGCAGCAATCCGTCATGCCCATGGCTGGTATAGGGATCGAGCGCCACGTCGGCCATCACGCCGATTTCGGGAAAGCTCTTCTTGATCGCCGCGATGGCGCGGCAGACGAGGTTTTCGGCCTTCAGCGCCTCCGAGCCCTCTGCATCGCGCAATGATGCATCGATGTTCGGAAACAGCGCGACCGCAGGAATTCCAAGCTTCGTTGCTTCCTCGACCTCCCGCAGCAGCTCATCGATCGACAGCCGCTCGACGCCGGGCATCGAAGCGACATTCTCACGGCGCGCCTTGCCCTCGATCACGAAAAGCGGCCAGATCAGATCGTTGACCGTCAGCGTATTCTCGCGCACCAGGCGGCGCGACCAATCGGCGCGGCGATTGCGGCGCATGCGCGTCGTGAGTTCGAGCGATGCGACGGACGCCTCTCCGGCGCTGATCGACCCGCGAGCCTGGCGAGCCATCATGGTTCCGAGCCGCAATTGCACGTTCATCGCGCGCCTCTTCCTGAGAGCTGCTCCAAGAAGCCCTGACTAGTCGAGTTGGAAGAGGCGCGCAAGAAATCAGCGAAGTGGGCGAACGCGATAGGAATGCGCGGGCATTGAAGCCCATGACTTGGAAGCGCATCAAGCTCGGGGCTCACTCCCACTCGTCGAGAAGAATGGCGCGGCAGCCATCGCCCGCTCTGGCGGGCGGCGCATGGACTTCGCGCAAGATCAATGCCTGCGCTCGGGCGAAGACGCCCATCATCGAAGAATCCTGACGCGCAAAAGGTGTGACGACCGGCGGCGATGTGCCCTTCTCGATGGTGGCGCGCAAGTAATCCTGCCTCTGATCGTTGCCCGCGAGCTCGACGCCGAGAATGGCTGGCCGCGTCGGATCTTCTGCGGCGTCCGGATCACCGAGCAAGGCCCGGACCAGGGGCCTCAGGAAAATCAATGCGCAAACCATTGACGATACGGGATTTCCTGGAAAGCCAAGGACCTGCATTCCATTCAAGTTCCCATGCATCAGCGGCTTTCCCGGGCGCATGGCTATGCGCCAGAAGCCAAGCTCCATGCCGGAACCCGTCAGCGCCTCCTGCACGAGATCGTGATCCCCGACCGAAGCGCCCCCTAGCGTCACGAGCGCCTCGACCTTTTCCTCCTGCGCGGCCGCTACCAACGCGCGCGTTTGCGCGAGATCGTCCCTGGCGATGCCAAGATCGATGGCCTCGCCTCCGGCGGCGCGGACCATGGCGGCGACCGCGTAAGTATTGGAAGCGATGATCTGGCCGGCCCGCAACTCCTCGCCGGGACGCACCAATTCGTCACCGGTGGCGAGGATGGCGATGCGTGGTCTTCGCCGGACCGGCACCCTTGCGAATCCGGCCGCCGCCGCCAGCGCGAGATCGCGTGTCGAGAGGCGGTGACCGCTCCGGATCAGGACTTCCGCCTTCGCGAAATCGAGCCCGGCCGGGCGCACGTAGCGCCCTTGGGACGCCCCTTCCTGGATGGTGACGTCGGTATCGCGCGTCACCGCGTCCTCCTGGATGATGATCGTATCCGCGCCCGTGGGAATGGGAGCGCCGGTAAAGATGCGCACGGTTTCGCCGGCACCGACCTCGCCGTCGAAGGCGTGCCCGGCCGCGCTGACGCCGATCAGGCGCAAGGTCGCAGGGGCTCGCTCGACATCGGCTGCGCGGACCGCGTAACCATCCATGGCGGAGGCCGGAAAGGGCGGTTGGTCGCGCGGGGCAATCAAGTCTTCGGCAAGGGTGCGGCGATGCGCCTCATGGATCGGCACAGCCTCCAAGGAAAGCGGGGAAGCGGCCGTCGCCAAGATGCGCGCCAGCGCCTCCGAAACGGGCAAGAGCGGATTCGTGTTCATAGGCGTGGTCCTTACCATCGCAGCCGGCAGGTGTCGTCACGCCATCATCGCGAGGTCTTGCTCTTCCCCGGGGCGCGGGGCGGGGTGCCTTGCGCCCGCCAAACGCCTGACGCGCCGCCGCTCTTCTCGAGGAGGCGCACGGCTTCGATCACCATGCCGCGATCGGCGGCCTTGACCATGTCATAGATGGTGAGGCAGGCAATCGATACGGCGGTGAGCGCCTCCATCTCGACGCCGGTCGGCCCGACGGTCCTGACGCTCGCCGTGACCCGAACGCCCGGCAAGCTGTCATCGGGCGCGATGTCGAGCTTCACCCCCGAAATCTGCAGGGGGTGGCAGAGCGGGATCAGCTCATGCGTCCGCTTGGCCGCCATGATGCCGGCGATGCGGGCGACGCCCAACACGTCCCCCTTCTTGGCGTCGCCCGAGCGGATCAGGGCGAGCGTCTCGGCTCTCATGCGCACGCAGCCCTCGGCCAAGGCGATGCGCTCGCTCGCGGCCTTGCCCGAGACATCGACCATCCTGGCCGAACCGTCTTCTCCGATATGGCTGAGCTTGGTCATGCGGCGCTCGTGACCGTAGCAGGCGGCGCGAGCAAGGCTCGCGTCGCCGCCGCCACATCCTGTTGCCGCATGAGGCTTTCCCCGACCAGGACGGCGCATATCGCGCGGCGCGCCAAACGAGCGATGTCGGCCGGGGTGGAGATGCCGCTTTCGCTGACCAGCAGACGGTCGGCAGGCACTCGCGCCGCCAGCCTTTCGGTCACCTCGAGCGAGGTGGTGAAGGTTCGCAGATCGCGGTTGTTGATGCCGATCAACGGCGAGGGCAACGCCAGCGCGCGTCCAAGCTCGGCCTCGTCATGCACCTCGACCAGCGCCGCCATCGAATATGCGGCGGCAGCCTCGCAGAGCTCTCCTGCCGTCCGATCATCGACCGCGGCCATGATGACCAAGATGCAGTCGGCGCCCCAGGCGCGCGCTTGCGCCACCTGATAGGGATCGAACATGAAGTCCTTGCGCAGCACGGGCAGGTCGCAGGCCGCCCGCGCCGCGGCCAGGAATTCCGGGGCTCCTCCGAAGGAAGGGGCGTCGGTCAGCACCGAGAGGCAGGAAGCGCCACCCTGCGCATAAGCGCGAGCCAGGCCCGGCGGGTCGAAATCGGCACGGATCAGGCCCTTCGAAGGGCTGGCTTTCTTGATCTCGGCGATCAGGGCCGGCCGGCCGGCTTCAGCCTTGTCGCGCAGCGCTTTGATGAAATCGCGCGGCTGCGCGGCGCTACGCGCCTCTCGCTCCAGCATCGGCAGCGGCAGCCTCGCCTTCGCTAAGGCGATCTCGTCGCGCTTATAGGCTTCGATGCGACGCAAGATGTCGGTCATGCCGCGTTCGATGCCGCGATCAATTTACGCAAGGTCTGGAGGGCCGCGCCGTCATCGAGGACTTGGGCCGCGAGCTTTGCGCCTTCGGCGAGATCCTTTGTTTTGCCGGCGATAACGAGGGCCGCGGCCGCGTTGAGCACGCTGATATCGCGATAGGCGGTCTTTTCGCCCGCGAGCACCCGCATCAAGGCCCCGGCATTCACCACGGCCTCCGCGCCCTTGAGCGTCTCGAGCTCGGTGAGTGCCAATCCCGCCTGGTCGGGCGTGATTTCGAACTCGCGGATCGCACCGTTTTCGATGGCGGCCACATAGGTCGTTCCGGTCGTCGTGATCTCGTCGAGCCCGTCGGCCCCGCAGACGACCCAGACGCGCTCGGATCCCAGCGCCTTCAGCGTTTCGGCGACCGGCCGCGTCCAGCTCCTGGCGAAGACGCCGACAAGCTGGCGCTTGACGCCCGCCGGATTGGCCATCGGGCCCAGGAGATTGAAGAGCGTGCGCGTTCCGAGCTCGGTGCGCACGGGCGCCACGTGGCGCATGGAGGCGTGATGGGCCGGCGCGAACATGAAGGCGATGCCTGCCTTCTCGAGGCAACGCTCCACTCCCTCCTTGTCCAGGCCGACCTTGACGCCGAGCGCGGTCAGCACGTCGGCCGCTCCCGATTTCGAGGAGGCAGCGCGGTTGCCGTGCTTGGCGACGGGCACCCCGCAGGCCGCCACGATCAACGAGGCGAGCGTCGAGACATTCCAGGTGCCTATCTGGTCGCCGCCCGTGCCGACGACATCGATCGCGCCTTCCGGCGCGGTAATCCGCACCATCCGTGCGCGCATGGCTTCGACCGCGCCGGTGATTTCCTCGACCGTCTCGCCGCGCACCCGAAGCCCCATGAGGAAAGCGCCGGCCTGCGCATGGGTGACCTCACCCGACAGTAAGAGATCGAAGGCGCTCTGGGCTTCGAAGGCGGACAGCGGTTGTCCGGTTGCCACCTTGGCGAGGATCGGTTTGAACGCGTCCATGGCAATCGGCCTCCCGCGGTCCAAAGGCTCGGGGCCGCGCCGGGCTCTTAGTGGATTTAGGCGCGAGTTCCAAGCGCATGCCGGTAGCGCGGCGACGCGGCGCTTCCTTCAGGGCGCCTCGACCAGCACCTTGACTTGACCTTGACTTGGACGGTCAGCCAGCGACAGTCGCGCCATGCGCCGGACAGCCAAGCCTCGCGTGACCATTCCCCCGGCTTTGCGGGCACAAGGCCGTTTGAGCGCCAGCTTCGAGTGTCAAGAGGACGGCATGACGTGCCCGGCCTCGCTCGAGGAAAGCGGGGGTTATCGCATGCGCTTTCCACGAACCTGGATGCGGCAGGCGGCCGCGGGGCGCCGACCTGGCCGTAGGCCTTGTGAAGGCGCGATCATCAATACGGGCGGGGGCATGGCCGGTGGGGACCATCTGTCGATCGATGTCGAAACCAAGCATCGCTCGAATGTGCTGCTCTCGACGCCTTCGGCCGAGCGCGTCTATAACTCGACCGGGCCCGATACGAAGGTCGAGATCGCGCTGCGGCTCGAAGCCGGATCGCGCCTTGCCTGGCTGCCGCGCGAGACTATCCTCTTCTCGGGTGCGCGGCTCGCCCGCTGCCTCGATGTCGACATGCACGAGAGCGCGACCCTCATCCTCGCCGAAACGACCGTCTTCGGCCGCCTCGCCATGGGCGAAGCGCTCGCAAAGGGATTGTTCGCCGATCGCTGGCGCATCAGGCGCGATGGCCGCCTCATGCATGCCGAGCAGACACGTCTCGACGGAGCGATCGGCCGCCTCCTCGACCGCCCTGCAATCGGGAATGGCGCGCGCGCCGCTGCCACCGCGATCATGGTATCGCCGCAGGCCGAGGACAGGCTCGACGCCGTGCGCGCCGGGCTCGAGGGGGCTCATGGCGAATGCGGCGCGAGCGCCTGGGACGGGATGCTGGTCGGACGCTTCCTGGCCAAGGACCCTGCCGCCCTGCAAGCCGATCTGGTGCGCTTCTTGCTTGTCGTGACGCAAGGTTGGCTGCCGCATCTGTGGACGGCCAACCGCGAGGTTTCGCAAGGGCAGGGGACCGCCGCCATTGAACAGACTGCGATTCCGGTGCGAGATTGGCGCGACGCTGCGATGAGGGAGGCCGAGGTTGAACCTGACACCGCGTGAGAAGGACAAGCTCCTGATCGCCATGGCGGCCAATGTGGCGCGTAGGCGTTTGGAGCGCGGCGTGAAGCTCAACCATCCCGAGTCCGTCGCGCTCATCACGGATTTCGTGGTTGAAGGCGCGCGCGACGGCAGAAGCGTCTCCGAGCTGATGCGCGACGGTGCCAAGGTGCTGAAGGCGAGCCAGGTCATGGAGGGCGTCGCCTCCATGATCCATGACGTGCAGGTCGAGGCGACCTTCCCCGACGGGACGAAGCTCGTCACTGTGCACGACCCGATCCGCTGAAATGTAGACGCAGGAGAAGCATGTGACCAACCGGCCGCTCATCCCCGGCGAAATCATCGCAGCCGAAGGCGACCTCGTGCTCAATGAGGGCCGCGAGACGGTGACGCTAAAGGTCGCGAATGGCGGCGACCGGCCCATCCAGGTCGGCTCGCACTACCATTTCTTCGAGACCAATCCCGGCCTGAGGTTCGATCGCGCCAAGACGAAGGGTTTCCGGCTCGACATCCCCGCCGGCACGGCGACCCGCTTCGAGCCAGGAGAAACCCGCGAGGTGCGCCTGGTCGCGATTTCGGGCGCGAGGACGATCCACGGGTTCCGCGGCGAGGTGATGGGCAAGATCGAAGGCCTGGGAAAGTGAGATGGCGATCGATGCGACGACCTTGATCGCTTTCGCGGTCACGAACTTCCTCGCCAAACGTTAGGAAATTGCATGCCTGTCCGCTTCTCTCGCGCTTCCTATGCCGACATGTTCGGACCGACCGTCGGCGACAAGCTGCGCCTCGCCGATACCGACCTTTTCATCGAGGTCGAGAAGGACTTCACCACCTATGGGGAGGAGGTAAAGTTCGGCGGCGGCAAGGTGATCCGCGACGGCATGGGCCAGTCGCAGATGACGCGTGCCGAAGGCGCGGTCGACACCGTGATCACCAACGCCGTGATCCTCGATCATTGGGGGATCGTGAAGGCCGATATCGGCCTGAGGGGAGGATATATCGCCGCGATCGGCAAGGCCGGCAACCCGGATATTCAATCGGGCGTCGACATCGTGATCGGGCCTGGTACGGAAGTGATCGCGGGCGAGGGCAAGATCGTCACCGCAGGGGGCTTCGACACCCATATCCACTTCATCTGCCCGCAGCAGATCGAGGAGGCGCTGATGTCCGGCGTCACCGCCATGCTGGGCGGCGGCACGGGGCCGGCAACCGGCACCAATGCCACGACCTGCACGCCCGGTCCCTGGCACATCGAGATGATGATGCGGGCGGCCGACGCCTTCCCGGTCAATCTCGGCTTCGCCGGCAAGGGCAATGCCTCCCTGCCGCAGGGGCTGGTCGAGCAGGTAGAGGGTGGCGCCTGCGCCCTCAAGCTGCATGAGGATTGGGGCACGACGCCCGCGGCCATCGATTGCTGCCTGTCGGTCGCCGATGATTACGACGTGCAAGTGATGATCCATACCGACACGCTGAACGAGAGCGGCTTTGTCGAGGACACAATTCGCGCCTTCAAGGGCCGCACCATCCACGCCTTCCACACCGAAGGGGCGGGGGGCGGTCACGCACCCGACATCATCAAGGTCGCGGGCCTCGCGAATGTCTTGCCGTCCTCGACCAACCCGACGCGTCCCTTCACCGTGAACACGCTCGACGAGCATCTCGATATGCTCATGGTCTGCCACCATCTCGATGGCTCGATCCCGGAGGATCTCGCTTTCGCCGAAAGCCGCATCCGCAAGGAAACCATCGCGGCCGAGGACATCCTTCATGATCTCGGCGCGCTCTCCATGATGTCGTCCGACAGCCAGGCCATGGGCCGCGTCGGCGAGGTGATCATCCGAACCTGGCAGACCGCCCACAAGATGAAGCGGCAGCGCGGCCCGCTGCCGCAAGACCGCGCGCGCGGCAACGACAATTTCCGCGCCAGGCGCTATGTCGCCAAATACACGATCAACCCCGCCATCGCCCAAGGCGTGGCCAAGCATATCGGTTCCATCGAGGCCGGTAAGCTCGCCGATCTCGTTCTGTGGTCGCCCGCCTTCTTCGGGGTGAAGCCCGATCTCGTCATCAAGGGCGGCATGATCGTGGCCGCCGCGATGGGTGATCCCAACGCCTCGATCCCGACCCCGCAGCCCGTGCACTACCGGCAGATGTTCGGCGCCTTTGCTTCAGCACGCACCATGACCTCGCTCACCTTCACCTCGAAAGCCGCGATCGATCGCGAGCTCGGCGCCAAATGGGGGCTCGCCAAACAGCTTGTCGCCGTCGAGAATGTCCGTTCCGGCATCGGCAAGCGCTCGATGATCCACAACGATGCAACGCCCGAAATCAGCGTCGATCCGGAGACCTATGAGGTGCGTGCCGATGGCGAGCTCCTGGTCTGCGAGCCGGCCAAAGAGCTGCCGATGGCACAGAGATATTTTCTGTTTTGAGGCTCCGAGCTTTTGCGCCTGCGCGCAGCGGGCGGATCGCAGGAAATTGACCAAGCATGGCGCAAATTCGTGCGAAGGCAAGATCTGTTGCTTTCTGCTGCGCTCTCGCCGGCGGCGTTCGCGTCACTTGTCATGGAGGTGAGGGCGCGTCGGCCCGAGAGGAAGGCGATTGACCTCGTCGCGAGAATTTAACGCGTTTCGTCAAGGCGTTGGCGGGCAACAACGTAATTTCAACGCATTTGAGCTATCATTGATCTTCGGTTCGCGAATGGGTCGCCCAAGACCAGTTTCGCGAGGCCGCAATTGAGTGCCGGTCAATCCCCGATGAGGTCGAAACGATGTCGGTTTCAGGACGGTCCATCGGCGATGCCCCTTCCCCCTCGGCCGCGATTTGCGTATGAACATGTCATGAGAGCGTTGAATCGCGCCGCGTTGGCTTGGTCGAGCAAGATCGCGCCCCGCCTCGTCTCTTGGCGCGCAATGCCTTGTGCTGCGTTGCCCTCGTCCGTGTTCCCTCGGGCCGCGCTGCCTTGGCGCCTGGTCGTCGGCGTCGGCATATCGCTGATGGTGGCCGACTGCGCGTCCCAATCGACGCTCAGCAAGGCGGGAGGTGGCGGCGTCGATCCGAAATTGGGCGTGAGGGCGAGCCGACGCGTCTATGAGGATGGCGACCCTATCCCGAAAGGCGGCGGCACGCGGTTGGTCGGGCATCCCTATAGCGTTGCCGGGCGCACCTATGTGCCCCAGGACGTGACACATTATTCGGTCGTCGGCTTGGCCTCTTGGTACGGATCGGCCTTCCATGGGCGGCTCACCGCCAATGGCGAGGTGTTCGACCGCTATTCGATCAGCGCCGCGCATAAGACCCTGCCTTTGCCGAGCTATGCGCGCGTCACCAATATCCGCAACGGCCGCTCCATCATCGTGCGCATCAATGACCGTGGCCCCTACCACGCCAACCGCGTCATGGACGTGTCCGAGCGCGTGGCCGAAGTCCTCGACTTCAAGAATATCGGCACGACGCAGATCAAGCTCGATTATCTGCGTCCGGCGAGCATCGCCGGCTCCGACGATCGCAAGCTGCTCGCGACCTTGCGCACCGACGGCTCCGGTGCGGTGCTGGATGGTCCGGGCTCGGTGCCCGTCATGGTTGCGAGCGCCGATCTGACGGATGCGCCGGTCGCGTCCGGCCCCGGCGCTCCGATTGCGGCAATCGCATCGGCGATGACAGCGGCTTCGCCGCTGGCGCGTCCCGCCTCGACAAGCGTCGCCTATAGCGCGCCGGCGTCGCGCCCCGGCCTGTTGACGACCGTTACCTATTCGAATGGAGCGAACGCTGCCGCCTCGGGGGCGGCACCCGCCGTCGCGCCCGTCACCGCGCAGCCGGAAGATGATGGCCAGCCGGCAGACACGACGACCGTGATCCGCAACGACCCGGCGGCCCGCACCACGATTGCCTTCGCGCCGCTGCCGCCCGAACGGCCCTTTGACCTTGGCATCACCACCATCGCCAAGACGCAGCGCGGCGTGTCGTCCCAGCCTTCGCCGACCGGAGACGAAGACGAGGTCATCGCTCCTCGGCCGCCGGCGAGGCCAAAGCAGCTCGCGACCTTGTTCTTCGCGCCCGAGCGCCTGGGGGATACGCAAGTGTTCACCCCGGGCAATCCCTTCGCAGGCCTGAAGCCCCAGAGTTTCGTGCGCCTGCGCACCCAATAGCGCATGGGCCGCACCTCCGCGGGCCCGTCGCGGGCGGCCCTGACATTCTGGCAGGCGGGGCTCCTCGCGCTCGCCCTTATCGCGCCGAGGATTGCGTTTGCCGCGGAGACGATACAGACCTCGGCGCAGCACGCGGTGCTCATCGACGGCAATAGCGGCACCGTCCTGTTCGAGAAGAACGCCCGCAATTCGATGGAGCCTGCGAGCCTGACCAAGCTCATGACCGCTGAAGTTCTGTTCGACGAGATCAGGAACGGCAAGCTTACGCTCGACCAGGAGTTCGTCATCTCCAAGAATGCCTGGCGTAAGGGCGGCGCGCCCTCGCGCGGCTCCAAGATGTTCGCCGCGGTCAATAGCCATGTCGCCATTTCGGACCTGATCACGGGGCTCGTCGTGGATTCGGGCAATGATGCTGCTATCGCCATCGCCGAAGGGGTGGCCGGCAGCGAGCAGGCCTTCGCAGAGACGATGACACGGCACGCACGCGAGCTCGGCCTGCAAGCGTCGACCTTCGAAAATCCGACGGGGGCGTCCGATCCTCAACAGCACGTCACGGCGCTCGAGCTTGCACTGCTGGCGCGCCACATCATCAAGACCGATCCCGAGCTCTACAAGTTCTTCGGCTTGAAGGAGTTCACCTGGAGCAAGATACGTCAGCTCAATCGCAATCCGCTCCTGACGATGGATATCGGAGCGGACGGGCTCATGACCGCCAGCGTCGACGAGCCCGGCTTTGGGCTCATCGGCTCGGCGGTGCAGAACGGCCAGCGCATGATCGTGGTGATCAACGGAGTAGCGAGCGCGAAGGACCGGGCGAATGAGAGCCGCAAGCTCATCGAATACGGCTTCCGCGCCTTCGAGGAGCAAGAGCTTTTTCCGCAAGGGGCGATCATCAGCAGCGCCAGTGTCTATGGCGGGGAGAAATCGGCGGTCGATCTGCGTGCGGATGGGCCGGTCCGCGTGCTGACCCAGCGCGGAGCACGCGAGCGGCTGACGGCCAGGCTCGTCTATAACGGCCCTTTGAAGCCGCCTGTTTCCGCGGGCTTGAGGGTCGGTGTCTTGCGCATTTTCGAAGGCGACGCCTCCATTCTGGAAGTGCCGCTCTACGCCGCGGAATCCGTCGGCCAGGGCGGGTTGACACGTCAGGCCGAGGATGCGCTCTTCGAAGCCGGCAGCGGCGCTTTCCGCCGCCTGTTGAGGCGGTGACCGCGCAGTGGCCGCCCGCAGAGGTACATTCATCACTTTCGAGGGCTGCGACGGCACGGGAAAGTCGACGCAGGTCGCGCGGCTTGCGGCCTCGTTGCGCCTCGCGGGCCACAAGGTGATCGAGACGCGCGAACCCGGTGGCTCCCCGCGCGCCGAGGCGATCCGCGCGTTGCTGCTTTCCGGCAAGGCCTCGACCTTCGGCGCCTTTGCCGAGACGATGCTGTTCAACGCGGCGCGCGCCGATCATTTGCGCGCTACCATCCGCCCGGCTCTGGCGCGCGGCGCGATCGTGATCTGCGACCGCTTTGCCGATTCGACCAGAGCCTATCAAGGCGCGCTCGGAGAAGTGAGCAGCGAGCTCGTACGCGCGGCGGAAGCAGCGGTGGTCGGCGACACAAAACCCGATCTCACGATCATCCTCGATCTTCCCGCGGAATTGACGGTCAAGCGTCTCGGTGCGCGTCGTGAGACGGGGGGAGCGGACAAGTTCGAGACCGACGCGCTCGCCCACCATGCGAGGCTTCGCCAAGCCTATCTCGACATTGCCGCGGAATCTCCCGAGCGCTGCGTCGTGGTCAGCGCGCGCCGCTCGATCGATCAGGTCGCGGAGCGCATCTTGCGCCTTGTCGAAGCGCTCCTCGACGGAGATCCATTGAAGCGGCCGCCAAGGCGGGCCGCGAAGGTCGTCGATGGCCGAGCCCAAAGACAGAGCTGACGGCTCGCCCCATCCGCGCGAGCGCTATGGCCTCGTGGGCCACGCGCGAGCCGAGCTCACCGTGCTCGAGGCGCTGCGCTCGCGCCGTTTCGCCCATGCCTGGCTGATCGGCGGTCCTGAAGGCATCGGCAAGGCGACCTTCGCCTATCGCGTAGCGCGCTTCGTGCTCTCTCGGCCCGACCCCTTTGCGCATGCGGCTGAAGCTTACTCCCTCGATATCGCCCCGAAGGAAAAGGTGGCGCGCCGGATGGCGGCCGGCGCTCACCCCGATCTTTTCGTGCTCGAGCGGACGCTCGGTACGAGCGGCAGGCTGCGCACCGAGATCACGGTCGAGGATGCGCGCCGCGCCACCTCCTTTCTTCAGGCGACGAGCGCGGAGGGCGGCTGGAAGGTACTTATCGTCGATGTCGCCGATGAGTTGAACCGCAATGCGGCGAATGCGCTCCTCAAGATCGTCGAGGAGCCTCCCGACCGGTCATTGGCTCTGCTCGTCGCCCATGCGCCGGCGCGGCTCGTGGCGACCATCCGGTCGCGCTGCCGGCACCTGCGGCTGGAGCCGTTGAGGCCAGCCGAGATCGTAGAGATCATCTCGAACCTTCCCGATAACAAAGCATCCGACAAGGCCATCGCCGAAGCCGCAGACCTCGCCGAAGGCTCGGCCAAGCGCGCTTTGCTTCTCATGGAGGAGCACGCCGTCGAGTTCGTGCGGATGGTGCATGATGCGCTCGAGGCCCGCGACGACAGCTGGCGCGCAGCCTCGCTGAAGCTCGCGAGCAAGCTCGGCGTGAAGGGAGGCGAAGCCTCTTACGATATCATCTTCGACGCGATCTTCGGCTGGCTGAGGGAACGCGCCAATCGCCACGCCGCTTCGCGGGACAGGCGAGCCGAGGCGGCTTCGGGGCTTTGGGCCGAGATCGAGGCGCGCAAACGCGAAGCCGACACATACAATCTTGACAAACGCGCCCTCCTCCTCACGTCTCTGAGGGAGGTGGCGGAGCTTGCGCTGTGAGGCGCGCTCGAACGGAGCGAGGCGAGACGCTAGGCTGATGACGCAAGCAAAATTCTACATCACGACTGCGATATCCTATCCGAACGGCGTGCCGCATATCGGCCATGCCTATGAGGCGGTCGCGACGGACGCGATCGCGCGCTTCAAGCGGATCGATGGCCATGACGTCTTCTTCCTGACCGGCACCGACGAGCACGGCCTGAAGATGACGCAGACGGCTGCCAAGGAAGGTATCTCGCCACGCGCTCTGGCGGAGCGCAACACCCCGGCCTTCATCGCCATGTGCGACAAGCTGACGATCTCGCAAGACCGGTTCATCCGCACGACCGAGCCTGCTCATTACGAGGCCTCGCAGGAATTGTGGCGCCGAATGCAGGCCGCTGG
The DNA here is from genome assembly GCA_044445925.1 of Hyphomicrobiales bacterium. Taxonomy (GTDB): domain Bacteria; phylum Pseudomonadota; class Alphaproteobacteria; order Rhizobiales; family Beijerinckiaceae; genus GAS188. The sequence goes on along the minus strand of JBIOEK010000003.1, from coordinate 8,462 downwards.
AGATGTGTATCTGGGCACCTATGCGGGTTGGTATTCGGTGCGTGACGAAGCATTCTACGAGGAGAGCGAGACCGCTCTCGGCGAGGGTGGCATACGGCTCGGTCCGCAAGGCACGCCGGTCGAGTGGACGCAGGAGCAGACCTATTTCTTTCGCCTCTCAGCCTATCAGGATCGGCTGTTGCGGCACTACGAGGCCCATCCGGAGTTCATCGGGCCCGATACGCGCCGCAACGAGGTCGTGAGCTTCGTCAAGGGTGGTCTGCAAGATCTGTCGATCTCTCGCACCACGCTCAATTGGGGCGTGCCGGTGCCGGGGGCTCCAGGCCACGTCATGTATGTCTGGGTCGATGCGCTGACGAACTATATCACGGGGGTCGGCTTCCCCGACGAGAAAGCGCCCCATTGGCGCTATTGGCCGGCAGATATCCACATTATCGGCAAGGACATCGTACGCTTCCACGCGGTCTATTGGCCGGCCTTTCTGATGTCGGCGGGCGTTGCGCTGCCCAAGCGTGTTTTCGGCCACGGCTTCCTGTTCAACCGCGGCGAGAAGATGTCGAAATCGGTCGGCAACGTCATCGATCCCTTCGCGCTCGCCGATGCCTATGGTGCCGATCAGCTGCGCTATTTCTTCTTGCGCGAGGTCGCCTTCGGTCAGGACGGCAGCTACAGCCACGAGGCCATCGTCAATCGCATCAACGCCGATCTCGCCAACGATCTCGGCAATCTGGCGCAGCGGTCCTTGTCGATGATCGGGCGCAACTGCGGCGGCCGCGTGCCTTCGCCCGGCGCCTTGTCGGAGGCCGACGCAGCGATGCTCGCCGAAGCCGATGCCTTGCCCCTCAAGACTCGCGCCGCCATGGAGCAGCCCGCGCCGCATATCGCCCTTGCGGATATCTGGAGCGTGGTCGGCGCCGCCAATCGCTATTTTGCCAGCGAAGAGCCCTGGGTCAAGCGGAGCTCGGCGCCCGATCGCTTCGCCAGCATCCTTTACGTGACCGCGGAGACGCTGCGCGCGGTCGGTATCGTAACGCAGCCCTTCATCCCGGGGGCCGCGGCAAGGTTGCTCGACCTTTTGGGCGTGCCGACTGATCGGCGCATGCTGAAGGAGGTCGGTGCCGCGGGCCGGATCGAGGCGGGGAGGGCGCTCCCCGCCCCCGTTCCGATCTTTCCCCGCTATGTCGAGCCCGAGGTGGCGTCGGAACCGGCGGCGCAGTGATGCTCGTCGATAGCCATTGCCATCTCGACTTCCCTGATCTCGCGGCCGACGAGGCCGGGGTGATCGCGCGCGCCGAAAGAGCGGGCGTCGGCCTTCTGATGACTATCTCGACGCGGGTGCGGCGCAACGCCTCGCTGCAGGCAATCGCCGCGCGTCACGACAACATCGTCTTCACGGTCGGGACGCATCCGCATCATGCGGCCGAGGAGGCAGACGTGCGGGTCTCCGACATCATCGGGCTTTCGGCGCATCCGAAATGTGTCGGCATCGGCGAGGCAGGGCTCGACTACCACTATGACCGCTCGCCGCGCGACGTGCAGGAAAAGGTGTTTCGCACCAACATCGCCGCCGCGCGAGAGACGGGCCTGCCGCTCGTCATCCATGCACGCGATGCCGATGACGACATGATCCGCATCTTGACGCAAGAAATGGGGCAGGGCGCCTTCAAGGCTGTGCTCCACTGCTTCACCTCGAGCGAGAAGCTCGCCCGCATTGGTCTCGACCTCGGATTTTACATCTCGTTTTCCGGCGTCCTGACCTTCAAGCGCTCCGACGAGCTGCGCCGCATCGCCGGGATCGTTCCCCTGGACCGGTTCCTGGTCGAGACGGATGCCCCCTATCTTGCCCCCGAACCCTATCGGGGAAAGCCCAACGAGCCCGCCTATGTGGTTGAAACGGCGAAGGTTCTCGCTGCCACCCGGTATGTGACGCTCGACCGGATCGCGGACCTCACGACAGCCAATTTCCACGCTCTGTTCGTGAAGGCGGCCAGCCCCGAACACGCCGCCGCATCGACGGCGCCGGTGCACGCGAGCTGACGAGATACCGATGCAGCTTCGCGTCACTGTCCTCGGTTGCGGCTCCTCGGGCGGCGTCCCACGCGTCGGGGGCGACTGGGGTGCCTGCGATCCCACGAACCCAAAGAACCGGCGCAGACGCTGCTCATTGCTGCTCGAGAGCGGCGAAGGCGACCATTCGCTGGCGATCCTCGTCGACACCTCGCCGGACCTTCGCGAGCAACTCCTCGACGCGGATGTGCGCCGCCTCGACGCCATTGTCTTTACACATGAGCACGCCGACCACACCCACGGCATCGACGATCTGCGCCCGCTCGTCATCGCCGGGCGGGCACGCATCGACGCATGGATGAACGAGCAGACCGCAGCAGCGCTGAAGCGGCGCTTCGCCTATATCTTCGAGACGCCACCAGGCAGCTATTATCCGCCTTTGCTCACCGAGCGACAGCTGACGAGCCTCGGTATCACGACCATCCATGGTCGCAATGGCGTTGAGCTCACGCTCAGGCCCTACAGGCTCTCGCATGGGGATATCGATGCCCTCGGATTGCGCATTGGAGGTTTCGCCTATGCGCCGGACCTCAACGGCATCCCCGGTGAGAGCGAAGCGATGTTCGAGAATCTCGACATCCTCTTGATCGACGCGCTGCGCTATCGCCCGCATCCGTCGCATTTCAGCCTCGAGGAGACCCTCGCCGCCATCGCGCGCTTCCAGCCGAAACGCGCCATCCTCACCAACATGCACACGGATTTGGACTATGCGACGCTTGCAGCGAGCCTGCCGCCGAATGTCGAGCCGGCCTTCGACGGCATGCAGCTCGTTCTGTGAGGGGGGGCCAGTTTTGCGCCTGGATTTCAAACCCTTGCGCATACGTCGATAAGTTCCATAATATATCTTATGCGAATCGACTCCCTTCCTCGGACCGCCTGGGGCTCCTCGCTCCGGGGATGCGATCGACGTAAGCGGCGGCTCGAGGACGAGCGGGATTACCGCCTGCGTCTCATCTCGCGGGGCCTCAAGCCCACTACGATCAATCCGATCATGGGCGCCTTGCGGTTCTTCTACGGAACCACGCTTGGGAAAAAGGAGGGAGCTGAGCAAATCCCCTATGCGCGCAAGCAGGACACGTTGCCGGCTGTCCTCACGCCCGACGAGGTGGTCCGCCTCCTGAAGGTGCGAGTTCGAGGCTTCTGGTCGGGGGGTAGGGCACGCGCCCTCCCCCTAATCAATCCATTGCGATCGCGACATAGCGCATATCGCCCTGCGCGTTCGAGACATAGAGGAGCGCCGACTTCTTGCCGTCCTTCTTCAAGGCCTCGAGCTGCTTGGCGACATCGGAAGGCGTGGACACCGGCTGCTGGCCGATCTCGACGATGACGTCGCCGGGCTGCAGGCGCTTATCGGCGGCGGGCGAGTTCGCGTCGACGCCGGTGATCACGGTTCCCTTCACGGTATCCTTGATGCTGTAGCGACGGCGCAGCTCGTCGGTAAGCGGAGAAAGATCTAATCCGAGCGCCTTCTTCAAAGCGGAAGTATCGCTCGGCGCCGGAGTGAGGGCTGCGACCTTGTCGTCCTTCAACCTGCCGAGCGTCACCGTCAACGCCACTTCCTTGCCGTCGCGAACGACGACCACCTCCACGATCTTGCCGACGGGGGCAGCTGCGACCATGCGCGGCAGATCACGGGATTCCTTCACGTCACTGCCGTTGAACTTGACGATGACGTCGCCCTTGCGGATGCCGGCAGGCTTCGCCGGGCCCGAGTCGTCGATGCCGGCGACGAGCGCGCCGCGTGCCTTGCCGAGGCCGAGCGTCTCGGCAATCGAATCGTCGACACCTTGGATTTGCACGCCGAGCCACCCACGTCGCACCTCGCCGAACTGAGCAAGCTGGTCGAGCACGGGCTGCGCGAGGTTCGAGGGAATGGCAAAGCCGATGCCGATCGAGCCGCCGCTCGGCGACAGGATCGCCGTATTGATGCCGATCACCTCACCGTCGAGATTGAACAAGGGTCCGCCGGAATTGCCTCGATTTATGGCGGCATCCGTTTGCAGGTAGTCGTCATAGCTGCCCGAATCGATATTGCGATGACGCGCCGAGATGATTCCGGCCGTTACCGAACCGCCGAGGCCGAAAGGATTGCCGACGGCCATCACCCATTGGCCGATCCGCATCTTCTCGGAATCGCCAAACCTCACCGCTTTCAAAGGCTTATCGGATTTCACACGCAATACGGCGAGATCGACCTTGGCATCCTTGCCGACGACCTCCGCCTTGAGCTTCGAACCGTCGGTGAAGATCACCTCGATATCGGTCGCTTCGCCCACGACATGGTTGTTGGTGACGACGATACCGGAAGGATCGACGACGAAGCCCGAGCCAAGCGAATTCGACTTGCGCATGCGCGGCTGTTGGGGGGCGTCACCGCCCTGCCCGCCTCTCCGGCGGCTGAAGAAATCATCGAAGAGATCGTCGAACGGCGTGCTCTGCGAATCGCCAGGTGGCTTGAAGCTGCGTATCTGTTCGGTCGTGGTCGCCGAAATGTTCACGACCGCGTCGACGACCTGATCGGCGACATCGGAAATCTCGCCTGGGCCGCGCGCGGCGTCGACCTGAGCGGGAGCCGCCATGACGAGCGCCAGCGCCAAGACCAGCCCCGAATAGCGCGGTGAGGCTGCCGCAAGGCGTTTTTGGGACGATAGCATCAGGTTCATCATCTTCTCATTCCTCATGCGCGAAGCGCTCCAGAGCCCTTCCCGATCCGGCGGCATCGGGCATGGCTCACATTCCGGTATGGACGCATCATCTTCACGCGAACCACGACGCATCTGCGGCCTTCGCGGATGCTGTTCTCGAACACTCAGATAAGGTGCGACCACTGGCCGGCCAATACCGAAACGATCACCACCCGACCGCCCGTCGGGCGAACCAGACCAGCGCCACCCCACAAACCGCGGCGATGATGCCCGCCGTGCGCAAATGCCGCTCGCCGTGTTCCGACACCTCCCGCATGGCCCGGGCGACGCCGCGCGGGAAGGCCGCAAACAACAACCCTTCGATGGCAAAGACAAGGCCGAGGGCTGCAAGAAAATCTCTCATTTCGCCGCCGGCTCTGTCTCGGCGACGTGCTATTTAGGTGCAGGCGTCGGAGCGGAGGGCGTCGGGACCGCCATGGGTTGTTGGGGCTGCCCGGCGCCCATCGGATCGTTGAAGTAACGAAAGAAACTCGAGCCCGGCGACAGCACCATCCGGGTCGTATCGGACTTCAATCCGGTCTCGTAAGCCAGCATCGAGCGGTAGAATGCGAAAAAGGCAGGATCACGGCCAAAGGCATCGGCGAAGATCTTGTTCTTCTCGGCCTCGGCCGCGCCCTTGATCTCGTCGGCCTTCTGGTTGGCCTCGCCGATGATGGTCTGCTGCTCGCGCTCTGCGTCGGCCCGGATGCCGAGGCTCAGCTGCGTGCCCCGCGAACGGATCTCTTGTGCGTCGCGCTGCCGAGCGCTGATCATTTGGTTGTACATCGCTTCGGTGTTCTTGGGCGGCAGGATGACCTGGCGCAGCCGCAAATCGATGACATCGATGCCGCGCCCCATGACCTGCTGGTTGACCTGGTTGAGGATGCGGCCCTGCAGCTCGCCGCGGTGGTTCCTGACGATATCCTCCATTTTCGACTCCGCGATCACACCGCGCACCGCCGCGTTCTCCACGGCCGTCAGCTGCTGGGTGGCGCTCGCCATGGTGCCGATGGCTTGGTAGAATCGCAGCGGATCACGAATGCGATAGCGGGCGAAGGAATCGACCACGAGCTGCTTCTGGTCGGATTCGACGACCGTTTGGGCTGGGACGTCGAGGTCGAGAATCCGGTTGTCGAGGCTGATCACGCTTTCGACGAGCGGCAGCTTGAAATAGAGCCCCGGCTCCGAAATCGTGCGCCTGACATCGCCGAAGCGCAGCACCAGCGCGTATTCTGTTTGATGCACCGTGAATGTCGCACTCGACGCGATGATCAGAACGATGACGAGCGCGACGAGCGCGCCGATACGCGAGGTCCCGCTCATTTCGCCGCTCCCTGGCCGGAGCGGTGCAAGTCACCCAGCGGCAGATAGGGCAGGACCGAAGGGCCCTGACCGGTTCCCTGATCCAGGATCACCTTGTCCATGCCGCTGAAGACGCGTTCCATGGTCTCAAGATACATGCGCTCGCGCGTCACGTCCGGAGCGTTCTTGAACTCTGCATAGACCTGGTCGAAACGCGAGGCGGCGCCCTTCGCTTCGGCGACGGTGCGCGCCCGATAGGCTTCCGCGGCCTGCGTGATCTGGCTCGCCTGCCCCTTCGCCTCGGGAACGACCTTGCTCGCATAGGTCTGGGCCTGGTTCTGCAAGGTCTGCTGGTCGTTGCTCGCCGCCTGCACGTCCTGGAAAGCTGCGGCGGCTTCAGGTGGGGGCAAATCCTTGAGAAGGTTGACGATCTGGATCTGTACCCCGGCCTTGTAGCTATCCAGGATCTTCTGCATCGAGCCCCGCACTTCCTGCTGGATCGATTCACGGTCGGTCGTAAGGATTGGCACGATGTTGCGCCTTCCGACCACCTCGCGCATGACGCTCTCGCCCACCGCCCTGATCGTGCCCTGAGGATCCTCGATGTTGAAAGCATAGTCCTGGGGGCGGGCCGGATCGACCTGCCATTGCACGTTGAAGTCGATATCGACGATGCTGTCATCGCCCGTGAGCATCAGTTCTTCAACACTCGGCCGCGCCGAGCGCGACACTCCCTCGGTCCCGCTGACGCCGATCTCCATCGTGTTGGTGCCGAGCACCTGCACCTTGAGCTTATCGCCGATCGGATAGGGCCAGTTGACATTGAGCCCAGGACCAACGGTTCCGACATAGCGCCCGAAGACGAGGTTGAGGCCGACTTCCTTGGGCTGCACGGTGTAGAGCCCCGTCGCCAGCCAGACAAGCGCGCGCCGAGCAGCACGAAGAACAAGATGGCCTTGCCGCTGAACCGTTCACCGCCGCCGAACCAGCCGCCGAGCCTTGCCTGAAGGCGGCGCACCAGATCCTCGAAGTCGGGTGGCTGGCGTCCGCCATTGCCGCCGGATTGCGGACCCTGGCCCCAAGGACCTTGCCCCTGCGGCCGCCATGACCCGCCTCCCCCCCCGCTCTGATTGCTCCAAGGCATATGTGATCCTCACCGTAGCAGCACGACCCAGCACAACCGGCGCTGCTCGGCCGATGGCTTCACCCTAGCCGTCGGGTGCTGTCAAGCTTGGCAAGCATATAGTGATCCTCGCTGCCTGGGTCATCATGTCCTGACGAGCGAGATCAATGTGTAGGCATGATCATCGCCGGGCTCGAGCGCATGCTCTTCTCGGCTGGTCTCCCGCCAGATTGCGGGATCGAGCTTGGGAAAGGCCACATCGCCCTCGATCATCGCGTGAACGCGGGTGAAATCGATCCGAGAGGTCCGTGGCAGCAGGGCCGCGTAGATAGCGGCGCCGCCGGCGACGATGATCTCATTTGCCCCCATTCTCGTGGCAAGCTCCTCGGCCTTCCGCACGGCTTCTTCCGGCGAATGGGCGACATGAATGCCGTCGATCCCGAAGGAACTGTCTCGCGTCACCACCACGATCTCACGCCCAGGCAGCGGCCGACCTATGGATTGGAAGGTTTTTCGCCCCATGATCAACGGCTTGCCCATAGTAATGCGCCGAAAGCGCTTCATATCGCTGGGCAGGCGCCAGGAAAGACCGTTGTCCTTGCCGATGATGCCGTTCTCGGCGACCGCCACCACAATGACGAGGCGACGGGTCACGCCGCCTCCGTCCCGCGCTCCGCCTTGGCATCTTCCCGCATATCCGGAGGCCGCGCCTCCTCGACGAGCGCCTCGAGCGCTGCCTCGAGCTGCATGGTCCGCGTCTCGTTCGAGCCGAAGCGGCGGATCGAGACGGCGCGTTCCGCCGCTTCCTTCTTGCCGACCACGAGCAGGGTCGGGATCTTCGCGAGCGAGTGCTCGCGCACCTTGTAGGTGATCTTCTCGTTGCGAATATCTGCCTCGACCCGCAACCCGCTGCCGCGCGCCGCCTTCAGCACCTCGGCCGCATAATCATTCGCCTCCGATGTGACGGTGGCAACTACCGCCTGCATGGGCGAGAGCCAAAGCGGGAAGTGACCGGCATAGTGCTCGATCAGAATGCCGATGAACCGCTCGAGCGAGCCCGACAATGCGCGGTGCAGCATCACAGGCGTGATCTTGTCGGAGTGATCATCGATATAGAATGCGCCGAGCCGACCCGGCAGATTGAGGTCGACCTGGATGGTGCCGCACTGCCAATCACGGCCGATGGCGTCGCGCAGGACGTATTCGAGCTTCGGGCCGTAGAAGGCGCCTTCGCCTTTGTTGAGCGTCCACGGCCGGCCTGACGCTTTGAGCGCCTCCATCAGGGC
>JBIOEK010000002.1:0-25153 GCA_044445925.1 Hyphomicrobiales bacterium | reverse complement strand
GGATAGGGCAGGAATCATCTATGTTCGGCCCGAATATTGCTGATTTCCAACGACAGGGGACAGTGTGACGCTCCTCGACAAAAGGCTCACTCCGGCTCGCGCCGATCTCGCGGCGGCGCATCTTTCGGGCGAGGTCGAGGCTGCGCGCTTCGTCGAGGCGCGCGAGATGCGGGTGACCGCGGCCGCGGCCCCCTTGCGCCGTGCGCCCGGGAACGAGGCGATGCTCGATACCCAAGCGCTGTTCGGCGAGAGCGTGGCTGTCTACGAGGTGGTCGGCGATTTCGCCTGGGGGCAGCTGCGCACGGATAATTATGTCGGCTATCTGCCGCTCGCAGCGCTCGGACAGCCCACCGGCACGCCGACCCATCGCGTGGCGGCGCTCAGGAGTTTCGCCTTTCCGGGCCCCAGCATCAAATTGCCACCGAGGCATCTTCTGAGCATGGGATCGCTCATCGAGGCCAAGGGCGAGGACGGCCGTTTCCTGGAGACGACGGACGGCCTCTACCTGTGGGCCTCCCATCTCGTGCCGCTCGGAGCCTTTGCGCCGGACTACGTTGCGGTCGCCGAGCGCTTCCTGGGAACACCTTATCTCTGGGGCGGCCGCACCAGCCTCGGCCTCGATTGCTCAGGCCTCGTGCAGCTCGCGATGAATGCCGCCGGCCTCGCTTGCCCGCGCGACAGCGACATGCAGGAAGGCGTGGGCGAGCCGGTCGCCCTGAGCGAGGGGCTCGCGGGGCTCAGGCGTGGCGATCGCGTCCATTGGAAAGGCCACGTCGGCATCATGATCGACGGCGAGGGCCTGCTTCATGCCAATGGCTTTCACATGCAGGTCGAGATCGAGAAGCTCGGCGAGGCGCGTGATCGCATCACGCGAGCCGGCGCAGGGCCGATCACCGCGATCCGCCGGGGGCCCTTCGCGAAGGCGTAGCCGCGGCGGCGGTCATTGCGAGCGCAGTGAAGCGCGTCATTGCGGGCCAAGCGAATCGATCCCGCGACTTTCCGACGTTGCCTGGATTGCTCCTCGTCGGCTTTGCCTCCTCACAATGGCGGTCGCTCACTCGGCAGCGAGGCTCGGGGCCGGCACATCGGTCGGCTCGGACACGCCATCAGCCGCGTGCTTGAGCTCGATGCGTCGCTTGTGGAAGGCCTGCAAGGTCTGACGGTGGCCGATCGAGACGATGGTCACGCCCGGAAGCGCCTCGGGCAAGAGCTCATACATCGCCTGCTCCAGCGGCTCGTCGAGGGCCGAGGTCGCCTCGTCGAGGAACAGCCAGTCGGGCTTGGCGAGGAGGGCGCGGCCGAGCGCCAGGCGCTGCTGCTCGCCGAGCGATAGCGTCTGGCCCCAATTCGCCTCCTCGTCCAGGCGTGCGGAAAATTGCGACAGACGCACCACGTCGAGAACCGCGCGCACCTCTTTGTCGGAATAGGCCGCGGCCGCGGCCGGATAGGTGAGCGCCGCGCGCAATGTGCCGATCGGCACATAGGGCCGTTGTGGCAGCAGCATGAGCTTGACGCCTTCCGGTAGGCTGATGGCGCCCTCGCCGAACGGCCAGATGCCGGATACGGCGCGAAACAGCGTCGATTTTCCGGCTCCCGAGGGGCCATTGACCAGCACGCTCTCGCCGCTCTTGAGCGTCGCATTCTCGATGCGCACCACCTTGCCGCCCTTGGGCAGGGCGACCTCGAGGCCGCGCATGCCGAGATCGGGGCCGCTGCCTTGCGCGACCTCGATATGCGGCTTTGCGGCGCCGAGCGCACGGGCGCGATCGGTCGACGCCGCGAAGCTCGTCAGACGATCGACGACGGATTTGAACTCAGCGATGAGGCTATAGCTGTCGATGAAGTAGGACAGCGATGTCTGCACGTTCGAGAACGCGCCAGCAGTCTGCGTCATCATGCCAAGCGTCACGCTCCCGCTGAAATAGTAGGGCGCCACGAATATGTAGGGCAGGACTTGATTGATTTGCGCATAGCTGACCACGAAGGCCGTGACCTTCTTGCGGCAATCGACGATCTTGAGAAAGTTGCCGATCAAGGCTCCGAAGCGGGCGCTGAGGGTTTGATGCTCGACCGTCTCGCCGCCCAGCAACGCGACCTGCTCGCCATATTCGCGCAAACGAGCCAGCGAGAAGCGGAAATCGGCTTCGTAGCGCTGTTGCTGGAAGTAGAGATTGATCAGCGGACGTCCGATCAAATGGGTCAGGAAGGTGACGAGCACCGCGTAAACGAGGGCGATCCAGAACAGGAAGCCGGGCACCTGGACATCAGTGCCCGGGAAGGTGAAGCCTGCCGAGAGCGTCCACAAGATCACCGCGAAGGCCGGCAGCGAGGTCGCCTTCGACAGGAGACCGAGACCGAGCGAGAAGATGGTCGTGGTGAACTTTTCAATGTCGTCGGCGATGCGCTGGTCCGGATTGTCGCTCGAGCTGCCGGTAAGCTGCATGCGGTAATGAGCGGAGCCGGAGAGCCATTTGCCGATCAATTTCTCGGTCATCCAACGCCGCCAGCGTATGGTGAGAAACAGGCGCATCACCAGCTGCAGAACGGCGGCGGAGATACCGATGGCCGCCAGGGGGCTGAAGACGAAGAGGAGCTGCCGCCAGAATTCGGGCTCATTCTTTTCCTGGATGGCGTTGAACCAATCTCGCCCCCAATAGGAGAGCCGCACGTCGATGGCCACCTGGCCGAGCTCGATGCCGATGACGCAGGCGAGCAGCGCGAGGCCGATCCAGCGCTCTTGAGCCCGATACCGGAAGGGCCAGATGCGCGCCTCTGCGATGTCGCGAGTGGTGTAGTAGGGAACCGCCAGGCGCCATATATCGGCGAGCGACTTCAACAATCCACGCATCAGGCACTTCTCCTTGTCGCTCGCCAAGTGAAGGCGAAATCGTCCATAGGCGCGGCGGATTCAAGACGCACGATGATCAACTCCGCGTCAAACCTTGCTTTTTCGCGCCAAGGCTGAGGCATGCTGTCGCAAGGGACGGCCGAACGACATCTACGATTTCGCGCGACTTCCGTCGAGGACGTCCCCCGACGCGCCCCTGCCCGGGCGGCAGGCCGCGGACGCCGCCCCGGTAGCCGTGCCGCATAGGGCAGCCGCCTCGCGGCGCCGCGATCGCGATGCCTTGCCGATCCAAAAGCCGCCGCAGAGCCTCAAATGCCGATCCCAGAAAGATTCGGGGACGCGAATCGCCAATCCCGCAACTCAGGAGGAACCGGCCATGGGCAGCCGCTTATGGCGATTTACCTTCCGTTGCAACCCGATTCGACGCCGGGCCTTGTGCGCCTCAAGTGAGGTCGCGCAGTTCCGGCCGGCCTCGCAATTGGCCTTCGCGGCGCGAAACTGGCAAGACGTAGCGGCACCGGCCGCTGGCGCGGGCTGGCGGCGATGCCGCGTTTATGACAGAATTCACCCGCATGGCCGGGGCAAATCCCGCCGGCCCCGAGGAAGGCACGCATGATTCTCGACTTCGACAAGCTCGCGGCCACCCCGCTGGAGCGCGACCCCTACGAGCATGTCGTAGTGGAGAAATTCGTGTACCCCGAGCAATTCCCCAAGGTCGTCGCCGATTTCCCCGTGCTGCCGGGGCTCGGCCTGCATCCGCCGAGCGCGCTCGACCTGAAAGGCGCATTCGCGACCATGCTGGAGGAGTTCTACGGCGAGCGTTTCCGCGACATCATCGCGGAGAAATTCGAGGTCGATCTCACGGGCAGGCCCCTGATGGCGACGGTCCGCGGCCATACCGGCACGCGGGATGGCCATATGCATACCGATTCCGAGACCAAGATCATCACCGTGCTCATCTATCTCAACAGCTCTTGGGACAAGGAGGGCGGCAATCTGCGCCTTCTGCGCGGCGGCACCGATATCGAGGACTACGCCAAGGAGATTTCCCCGGTCGAAGGCGCGCTTCTGGTGTTCAAGCGCTCAGCCCGCTCCTGGCACGGCCATCTGCCCTTCGAGGGACCGCGCCGCTCCATCCAGCTCAATTGGGTCACGGACCGCTTCACCGCCTTCAAGGAGAATGCGCGCCACTTCCTGGGCTCGAAGCTCAAGGCCGCGCAGGGGAGCCTCGGCGCACGGAACTGACGGGTTTGAGAGAAACCAAGGGACGGTCGCGCCCAGCCGCATCGAGGCGAGCACGACCGGGCATGAAGTCCGATCGATCAGCATAGGAGGCCTGTCGCCATGGCCATGACCCAATCCGCCACCGGCGCCGCAACGGCGCGTTTCCCTTATGCGGCCGCCTTCAAGGACCCGGTGATCGATATCGAGGCGATCCGGCGCGCCGAGGTGTCGCGCGAACCCTACACGCATATGCTCGTCGACAATGTGCTCAATTCGGAAGTCGTGCCGGCCCTGCGCGCCGATTTCCCCAACATCACCAAGCCCGGCTTCCTCACCATCGACGAGGTCGAGATGAGGGGCAGGTTCAAACAGCTCATCGACGAGCTCGAGAGCCCCGAGCTTTCCGAGGTCATGTCGCAGCGCATGGGGCTCGACCTGCACCCCTTTCCGCGCCTGACCACGATCCGCAAGATCAGCCAGGCGAAGGACGGCCGCCCACATACCGACGGCACCGCCAAGGTGATGACGCTGCTCGTCTACATGAACGATGCCTGGAGCGATGACGGCGCCGGGCGCTTGCGCGTGCTCTACGGTCCCGACGGCTTCGAGCCCTATAAGCTCGAGGTGCCGCCCACCATGGGCACCATGTTCGCCTTCCTGCGCGCCGACAATTCCTGGCACGGTCATCCGCCCTTCGCCGGCGAGCGCCGCGTGGTCCAGGTCGCCTGGGTGAAGAACGAAGCGGAGCTAGCCCGCAAGAAAAAGCGCAACGCGATGGCGCAGTTCTTCAAGGGGATATTCGGGAGATAAGGACACGGTCGGCGCCAGCGCCCCCTTGTGAGATCTTGGATAACCAGCGCTGTCATTCCCCGGCCGAGCGCTCCGAAGCGACAGCGGCAGGAGCGCGAGGGGAAGGGCATCCAGGTTCCAGCTGAGAAAATGGATCCCCTTTCCTCGCCGCCACCCTTGGCGGATCTCCAAACTCAGCACGCGCCCTCCCGTGGCGGCGCGCCGGGGATGACATCCCATCTGCAAAAGTCTCGGCTACGAGGCAAGCCGGCAGCAAGCAAAGCTTGATCATTCTCGTCGAGCCGACCTAGACTGCTTTAAGCTTGAAACATATGGCTGCGTGCGGGCGGCCGGGCCGGCAAGGGAGACATGGATGTCGAAGCGATGGCCTCTGGCGAAGACGGCGCTCGTCGCCGCGACCTTTGCCGCAATTGAGCTCTGCCTTGGCCAGGCGGCACGAGCCGAGATCAGGATCGGTTTCATCACCTCGATGACGGGTGCTGCTTCCTCGATCGGCATTCCCTATTCCAAGGGCATGGCGACGGGCCAGGCTGCTATCGACTCGGTCGGCGGCGAGAAGCTGACTTATATCCAGATCGATGACGGCTTCGACCCCGCAGCGGCGGCCAGGGCGGCGCGCAAGCTCATCGAGGAGGACAAGGTCGATATTCTATGCGGCTCGGCCGGCGCTCCCCCTTCCCTCGCGGTGGCAGCGGTCGCCGCGGAGCAGAAGGTTCCGATCGTCGTCATGGGAAATGTGATCGTGCCCGGGGAGGGAGCGAACTGGTCGGTCACGGTGCCGCAGAATCCGCTGCTGATGGTCGCCGCCGATGTCGAGCTGATGAAGAAGTCGGGCATCAAGACCGTCGCCTATATCGGCTTCAGCGACGCCTGGGGCGACCTTGTCTACAACTCGCTGAAGAAGACGGCGGAGCCGCAAGGCATCGAGATCATCACCAATGAGCGCTATGCGCGCGCCGATACCAGCGTCACGGCGCAGATCCTGAAGATCATGGCGGCTCATCCGGACGCCGTGCTCACCGGCGGCTCCGGCACGCCCGGGGCGCTGCCGCATATGGCCCTTTTCGACCGCGGCTATACGGGGCCGGAATATTCGACGCATGCGATCATCAACAGCGAATTCGTGCGCGTCGGCGGACAGGCGGTCGAGGGGGTGATCGCACCGACCGGACCCGTGGTCGTCGCCGACCAGCTCCCCGATTCGAATCCGATCAAGAAGGTCGCGCTCGACTTTCTCAGCCAATACAAGAAAGTGAACAACGAAGCCTCGACCGACGCCTTCGCCGCCTATGGCTACGATACCTGGCTGATCGTCGCCGATACGGCCAAGCGCGCTTTGGCGAGCGGCGCCAAGCCCGGCACGCCGGAATTCCGCCTGGCGATGCGCGATGCCCTGACGTCGACGAAGGAGCTCGTCGGCACGCACGGCGTCTATACCTTCCAGCGCGGCCAGCCCTTCGGCACCGATGAGCGTTCCCGCGTCATGGTGAAGCTCGAAAAGGGCGCCTGGAAGCTTCTTCCCTAACCGGGCTTGAATTTCTTCATCCTGGATCAGGAGAACGGCGCCCCCTCATGCACCCGATGCTCGGCCCCAACGCCTTCAAGCTCGGCATTTTCTCCATCAACGCCGATGGCGGATTGGCCCTCACCCGCGTTCCCGAGCGCTGGCTCGCGCTGTGGCCGGACATCGTCGAAGTGGCGCGCATGGCCGATGAAGCGGGCCTCGAGTTCATCTTGCCGATCGCCCGCTGGAAGGGCTTCGCCGGCGAGCTGAACAGCCGCGAATGGTCCTACGAGACCCTGACCTTCGCGGCGGGCCTCGCGGGCGTCACGCAGAACATCGCCTTGTTCTCGACCGTGCATGTGCCCATGGCGCATCCGGTATTCGCAGCCAAGGCGCTGGCGACCGTCGATCACGCTTCGAACGGGCGCGCGGGGCTCAACATCGTGTGCGGCTGGAACCCCGAAGAATTCGCAATGTTCGGCCTCGAGCTGATCGACAACCGCTATGTGCAAGGGCTCGAATGGTTCGAGATCGTCTCGCGCATCTATGCCGAGGACAAGCCGTTCGACTATAACGGGGTATTCTACAAGCTCCAGAATGTCTCGGGCAGGCCCCGTCCGCTGCAACGGCCGCGACCGGTCACGTTGAACGCTGCCTTCTCGCCGCCCGGGCGCGATTTTGCGGCAAGGGCCGCCGATTTCCTGTTCACGACGTTCACGGAGATCGACAAGGGGCGCGAGCATATCGAGGACATGAAGGCGCGAGCCGCTGCCCAAGGACGAAAGGTCGGCGTCTTCACGACGTGTCATGTGGTGTGCCGTCCGAACCAGGCGGAGGCCGAGGACTATTACCACCACTACGCGGTCACCATGGCGGACCATGCGAGCGTCGATCACTATATGGGCCAGAAGGAGAAGTTCTCCGGCTCGCACGAGGCCGATACCTATCGGCTGCACCGCAAGCGCTTCGCTGCCGGAGCCGGCACCTTTCCGCTGATCGGCACGCCACGCCGCATCGCCGAGGACATGATTCGCATGCATCAAGCAGGCTTTGCGGGGACGACCGTGTCCTTCGTGAACTTCAAGACCGAGCTGCCTTATTTCATCGCCGAGGTGCTGCCGCTGCTGCGCGAAGCGGGGCTGCGGGAACGATGAGGGCACAGCGTTCCGCTCCCCCCTTGCCCGCCCCGCCCGAATAGAACGGCCCGACGATGGAGCAAGCGCGCGCCGCCCATCTCGCCGAAGAGGGCGACCCAGCAGACGATCAGCGCGGCTTTCGCCGGGCCCTGGGGCAATTCGCGACCGGCGTCACCGTGATGACGGCGCGAAGCGGCATCCGGCTCGCCGGCGTGACGGCGAACTCCTTCACCTCGGTTTCGCTCGATCCGCCGCTCGTAGCGTGGTCGCTCGAATTGAAGGCGCAGAGCCTGCCCGTGTTCCGGGAAGCCAGCCACTTCGCCGTCAATGTGCTCTCGGCCGATCAGGTCGCGATGTCGACGCGGTTCGCGCGCTCGAGCCTCGACAAGTTCTCGACCGAGGAATGGACGCCGGGCCGCAGCGGCGCCCCGCTGCTGACGGGGGTTGCGGCCCAATTCGAATGCGCGCGCGAGACCGAGCATCAGGGGGGCGACCATGTGATCCTTATCGGTCGCGTGGAACGTTTCGCGCGCTTCGATCGCGAGGTCTTGCTCTTCGCCCATGGCCGCTACGGGCTCGCCGTCGATCATCCGGCCATCGACGTGGCGCGCCGGACGCTGGTCGAGACCGGCGATCCTCATCCGTCCGACGATTTCATGCTGCCGCTCCTGTTCCGCGCCTATGAGCAGCTTTCGAGCGCCTTCGAGCAGCACCGTGAGGCCGCGGGGCTGACGATCAACCAAAGCCGCATCCTCGCCTGCCTCGCGGCGCATCCGGGCTCGTCGATCGAGGCCCTGTCGCGCCTGTCCTATGTCGGGCAGGCGACGACCGAGGACGCGGTCGCGGCGCTCCTGGCCGAAGACCTCGCGGCCATGCGCCCGCCCGCAGTCCTCGACATCACGGCTCAGGGGCGAAACCGCCTCGGCAGCATCGTCAGGCGGGCACGGGAATTCGAGGTCCACAAGCTCGCCGGCATCCCGGCAGCCGATGTGACGGCGTTGCGGCGGGCACTCATGGCGCTCGGTAAGAAGGAGGCGAATAGCGAGTAGCGAGCAAGATATAAGAGGCCGACATTCCACTCGCTACTCACTACTCACCACCTCCCGAAGCGGAGCCCACACCGCGAGCGGATCATCCGGCGGGACCGCGGCCAACAGCGCTTGCGTGTAAGGGTGACGCGGCGAAGCGAAGATGTCGGCCGTAGCTCCCGCCTCGACGATCTCGCCGCGCCACATGACGAGCACGCGGTCGCAGAGGTTTCGGACCACCGCGAGATCATGCGAGATGAACAGCATCGAGAAGGAAAGCTCGCGCCGCAAGCGCCGCAGCAGCGTGATCAATTGCGCCTGCACCGACATATCGAGCCCGGAGGCGATCTCGTCGGCAAGCAGCAGCTTCGGCGTCGCGCACAGAGCGCGGGCGATGTTCACCCGCTGCTTCTGGCCTCCCGAGAGCTGGGAGGGATAGCGAGAAGCGAGCTCGGCCGACAGGCCGACCTCGGCAAGCAGCAATTCGGCTCGCGCCAACCGTTCGCGCAAAGCCATCCTCGGCGCTGCCGCCTCGAGGACCTGGGTCACGATGCTCGCCACCCTGCGGCGGGGATTGAGCGCCGATTGCGGATCCTGAAAGACCATCTGCATGCTCTCGACACGCCGCCGGCGCGCCTCGTTGGACGGGCTCGCGACATCGGCGCCGCCAAGCTCGATGCGACCCGCCGAGGCGCGCTCGAGCCCGACGATCAGCTTCGCCACCGTGGATTTGCCACTGCCGCTTTCTCCGACCATGCCGACGAACTCGTTCTCAGCGACGCTGAAGCTTACCCCGTTTACCGCGATGGTCTCGGCGCCGCCGAACAGACCCCGGCTATGGTGGTAGCGCTTGGTCAGCCCGGCGACCGTCAGCAAGGGCGTCGTGGCGATCAGGGCCGTGGCCGGCGCTGCTTCGACGCGCCGGTCGATATCGGGAGTCATCTCGATGCGAAAGCAGGCGGCTTCCCGGGCGGGCGCGACCGCGACGAGATCCGGCTCGGCGTCCCGGCAGGCTTCGCCCGCATTCGGGCAGCGCGGAGCGAAGCGACAGCCGATCAGCGCATCGAGCCTGGCGAGCCCCGGCATCTCTCCGGCGAGAGGATAGAGCTCGCGCGCCGGCCTCGACAGGGAAGGGATGGCGAGCCGCAGGCAGCGCGTATAGGGATGGAGCGGCGCGGAGAGCAGGGTTCGCGCCTCTCCCTTCTCGACCACGCGGCCGGCATAGAGCACCAGGATATCGTCGCAGATCTGGGCCGCCAGCCGCAGGTCATGGGTGATGAAGATCACCGCCGAGCCATAGGCATCGCGCATCTCCGCCATCAGGGCGACGATGCGTGCCTGGATCGTGGCGTCGAGCGCCGTCGTGGGCTCGTCAGCGATGACGAGCTTCGGCCGACTGGCAAAGGCCATGGCGATCAGCACGCGCTGGCACATGCCGCCCGAGAGCTGGTGGGGATATTGGCTCAGGATCTGCGCCGCGCGCGGCAGATGCACGGCCTCGAGCATGGCGCGCGCCTGCTCGCGCCGCTGCGCCTGCGTCGCGACGCCGATCCGGGCGAGGTGCTCCTCGAATTGGGCGCCCACCGTCAGCACCGGGTTCAGCGCGCTCAACGGCTCCTGCGGGATGAAGGCGATCTCGCGACCGAGCAGGTTGCGGCGCCTCTCGCCCTCCATCCCAACGAGGTCCTCGCCCGCGAAGGCGAGGCGGCCGTCGGTCACCGAGAAACCGCGAGGCAATAATTGCGCGACGGCGCGACCGATCATCGACTTGCCCGCCCCCGACTCGCCGACGAGGCCCAGCACCTTGCCGGCTTCGAGCGCGAAGGAGATGCCGGACAGAACGCAGAGGCGCCGCCCGTCGGGAAGCGCCGATCTGACGGTGACGTTGCGGGCCTCGAGAAGGCTCACCTTCAGACCTCGCGTGCCTGCATCAGGCGCGGATCGAGGGTGCGCCGCAAGCCGTCGCCCAGGAGGTTGAAGCCGAGCACGGTCAGGAAGATGGCGAGCATCGGCAAGGTCAGGTTCCAGGCGGATTCGTAGATCGACTGGCGAGCATCGGCGATCATCTGACCCCAGGCCGGCTGGTCGGCTCCGACGCTCATGCCGACAAAGGAGAGGATGGCTTCGACGATCACCGCGATGCCCATCTCGATGCTGACGAGCGTGATCAGGAGCGGGGCCGTGGCCGGCAGGATCTCGCGCGTCAGCGTTCGCCAATGGCTAAAGCCGACAAGCCTCGCCGCGGCGACATAGTCCTGGCGGGCCGTGATCAGCACCTCGGCGCGAAGCACCCGGCAGAAGCGTGTCCAGTCGACGAGGACGATGGCGAGGACCACGCTGCGAATGCCCGTGCCGAGAGCGGTCATCAGCACGAGCGACAAGACCACGGGCGGAAACGACATCCATACATCCACCGCGCGTCCGATGAGCCAATCGACCTTGCCGCCGAGATAGCCCGCGAGATGAGCGAGCGTGGCGCCGACCAGCATGGCGCCGAGCGAGGCCAGGACCGCGACCGTCATGGCGACGCGGGCGCCGTAAAGAAGACGCGAGAGAACGTCGCGCCCGAGCGAGTCCGTACCGAACAGATAGGTCGGGTCGCCCGCCGCCGACCAGGCGGGCGGAACAAGCGTCGCGATCAGGTTCTGCTCCTGGGGATCGTGCGGGGCAAGAAATGGCGAAAAGAGCGCGCAGACGATCACGACGCCGACGATGCTCGAGCCGACGATGACCCGACCGGAGCGCAGGAAGGGGAGGCCCATGCCGGCAAGGCTTCGGCGCATCAGGAGGTCCGCAGCCTTGGATTGAGCATGAGGTAGAGCCCATCAACGATCATGTTGACGATCAGGACGACCACCGCATAGGCGAGCGCAACGCCTTGGATGATCGGCAAATCGGCATTGCGCACGGCATCGACCATGAGATTGCCGAGACCCGGATAGGAGTAGATCACCTCGATGAGCAGTGTGCCGCCAAACAGGAAGCCGAATTGCACGCCCGTCAAGGTGAGCGTCGGCAAGACGGCGTTCTTCAGCATATGGCGCATGAGGATGCGCCCTTCGGACAAGCCGCGCAGGCGCGCCTGCAGGATATAGTCGGCGCGATCGACCTCGTAGAGGCTCGAGCGCAAGACGCGCATGATCGGGACCGAGAAGGCGATGCCAAGCGCCGCCGCCGGCAGCAGCATGTGCTCGAGCGCGTCCACGAACATGTCGAGCCTCCCATCGATCAGCGCGTCGAGGAGAAGGAAGCCGGAATGCATCGGCCGGGGGAAGCTCGCTCCCAGCCTCCCGGTGAAGGGCAGGATAGGCCAGGCGACGCCGAAGGCCAGGATGAATATCAGCCCCCAAAGGAAATCGGGCGTCGACATCAGCGCCGTCGAGCCGAGATCGGCGGCTTCGCCGCGCAAGGTATCGCGCCAGTGAAAGAGCAGCAGGCCGCCGGCGAAGCCGAGCGCTGCGGCAAACAGCATTGCGAGCAGCGCGAGCTCGACGGTCGCCGGCAAGGTCTCGACGATCAACCCGGCGACCCCACGCCGGAAATGGATGGATGAACCGAGATCGCCCTCGAGCGTCTGACCGAGCCAGATGGCGTATTGCTGCGGCAAGGGGCGGTCGAGCCCCATTTGCTGGCGCTTCATCTCGATCTCGTCCTTCGTCGCGTTGGGCGGCATCGACATCGCCGCCGGATCGACGGGAAGGAGGCGCAGCACCGCGAAGACAAGGGCCGAGACGACGAGAAGGGTGGGGATCGCGACCAGGAGCCGCCGGACGAAGAGGGCAAGGACCGGCGCGATCATGACGGAGCTCGGCGGCGAGATGGGCACAGCCGATGCGAATTTCCAGCGCGAAGTTCGGGTTCAGCGCCGGGCGCGTCTCCTTCTCCCGCGGCTGAGGCCTTCACAAAATCGGGTGTCATCCCCGGCGAGCCGCCATCCCGACCACTTCGCCAGGCGCGCACTCCCGTCATCGATGGCAGCGAGCGAAGGGGATCCATCTTTCTTGATCGAGATCTTGGATTCCCTTCCCTCCCTTTCGCTTGGCTCCAGCTCGCCTTGAATGACAAGGAGGGAATTCCACAAAGGTCTCGCAAGCAGGAGAAGGGAAGCGCACGACCGTCTTATCTTCATTCGTCACAGAGGGGGGACGAACACGACAGCCTCCGAGCGAGGCGACGTGCAGCCCATCCGCCTAGCCCCACCCCATCGTATCGGCGCGCACCCAGCCATTGCCGTAATTCGTGTAGGAAAGGCTCTTCTTGCGCACGAGCGTCTGCACGCTTTGCAGGATCGGCATGCAGGCCCCGCTCTCGACCGCATCCTTGTTCAGTGCCCTGTAGCCCGCGACGCGCTCCTGGTAATTCGCGACGTTGAAAAGGTCGATCGCCCTTTGACCGATCTCCATGCCCTTCCAGGGCGAGAAGGGCAGCTTGGGGTTGAGCAGATAGCCGCCGAAAATCTCCGGGTCTCCGGTCGCATTGTCGAATGAATAGAGCGTCGCCTCGGGGAGTTTGTTGCCCCGGTTCAGCTCGAAATATTTGGCGTATTCGATCACCTCGAGCTCGACCTCGAGGCCGACCTTCTTCCACATTTGCACCAGGGCGCGGGCGATATCGTAGTCGGAGGGGAAATTGCCGTTGGTCGAGGCGAAGTTGAACTTCGCGGGCTTCTCGGCCGAATAGCCGGATTTCGCGAGCAATTGCTTGGCGAGCTCCGGATCATAGGCGAACTGGTAGTCGTCGAGATAGGCCGCGGTGCCGGGCGTCGCCGGCACCGAGAGCGGCACGGCCGCCCCGCCATAGAAGGCCTGCGACAGCGCCTTCTTGTCGATCGCATGATGGGCGGCGAGCCGCACATTCTGATCCGAGAAGCCGAGATCGTTGCGCACCTGCAACAGGATGATGCGCGTGATCGGGTTGAGCTCGCCCATGAGGTTCGGCTCGTTCCTCAGGCGCTGCACCTCGCGAACCGGCACGGCGACCGTCAGATCGACCTGCCCGGACTGGATGGCGGCGACACGCGCGGACGGGTCCTTGATGATCTCGAAGGTGACGCGCCGCATCTTGGGCTTGGGTCCCCAATAGGCGTCGTTTCGCTCGAGCACGATACGGGAATTGAGCTGATATTCGGCAATCTTGTAAGGACCGGAACCGACCGGCTTTTCGCGGAAGGCGTCCACGCCCACCTTCTCCATATAGTCTTTCGGCACCACATAGCTGCCGAGGAAGGCGAGCCATTGCGGCGCCGTCGGCGAGGGCGAATCGAAGCGCATCACCGCCTTGGTGGCCGAGACGATCTCGATATCGGTGACCTTGCGCCAGGATTGGGCGATATCGACCTTGTGGCCGGCCTTGATCCTCTCGAAGAAGGTGTAGCGGAAATCCGCGCTGGTCATCTTGTCGCTGTTGTGGAAGACGACGTCGTCGCGCAGCTCGACCGGCATGCTCTTGCCGTCGGCGGCGAGCTCCCAGGATTTGAGGACGTTCGGGATCAGCTTGAGCTTGGGATCCTGATCGAGCGGCTGGTCGAAGACCATCTTGAAGATCGGTTGCGCGTCAGGCACGAAACGCTGGTTCGGGTCCCAGCTCGGCACATCCTGCGGCCAGCCGATGGTGACGCTGTCGGTCTCGGCCGCAAGCGCTTCGATGGCACCGGCGAGCGAGTGCGCCCCGGCGAAACCGAGCGCGGTCGCGCCAAGCACGGACCTGCGCGTGAATGCGGTAGTCATGGCGAGACCTCGTCGAGGGACGAAATTATTTCAAGCTTAAAGCGATTGCTTCCGAGGCGCAACAGCCTGCCGCGTGACGACCGCGCTGGTCTCGGCGCGGCCCAGGAGCCGCTTCTCGCTCATCTTGCGATCGGCTTCGTCTCGAGACGCGACCAAAATTTGCCGATCAAGGCTGCGATCCCGCCCATATTGGCGCGCATCAGCACGATCACCACGACCGCGTAGATCACCATGTCCCATTCGCCGTATTTGGCGACGTAGCTGTTGAGAATCTGGATGGGCGCAGCACCGATCAGCGGGCCCGCGAAAGAGCCCAGGCCGCCGACCACGACCATGATGACGAGCTTCGCCATCTCGCTGAAATCGGCGATCTGCGGGGAAAGCACCACGACATAATGCGCGTAGACGGCGCCCGCGAGGCCGGCGAAGGCGCTCGACGCCGTGAACACGAAGGTCTTGATGCGCGTCGCGTCGATGCCGAGGCTCTCGGCGCGCAGCTCGTCGTCGCGAATGGCACGCATGAAGATGCCGAGGGGCGAGCGCAAGATGGCATGCATGACAAGGACGCAAGCAAGCGTGAGCAGGACGAAGACGACATAGAAGCCGCGCGGCGAAAGTCCCTCGACGAGCGGGGGTACGGTCAGGCCGAGCTCCCCGCGCGTGATCGAATAAGCCGCGGTGAGCAGGATATGCACGGTTTCGGCGAAGGCCCAGGTGGCGATGGCCAAATAGATGGCGCGCATCCGCAAGACCAGCCTGCCGAGACCGAAACCGAGAAGAGCCGCCAAGGCGACGCCGCAAATGATGCCCGCCCAAGGGGGCAAGCCATAGATCGTGGTGACGAGCCCCGAGGCGTAGGCGCCGATCGCCGCGAAGGCCTGCTGCGCCAGCGAGAACTGGCCCGTGAATCCCGCGAGCAGGTTCCAGCTGGCGGCGAGTATGGTGTAGTAGAGGCTCGTGATCAGCACGTGCAGCACATAGTCGCTGGCGAAGGGCAAAAGAGCCAGAAGCGCCGCGCCGGCGAGCGCCGCGACCGTCGCTGGGACGAGCCATGCGATACGGGCGGCGGGGGCGGGCTCGGCGATCATCCGGTGAGGCACTCCTGGATCAGCTCGCGGGTCCGCCGCGGCGTGAATTCCTCAGCCGGCCCTTGCGCCTTGATGCGACCGAGATTGAGCATGTAGACATGATCGGACCTCGTGATCGCGTCCTCGATGTTCTGGTCGACGAGCAGGATCGTCGCCCCAAGCGCCTGCCTTGCCTGCAGCAACAGCTCGTAGACCTGATCGACGAGCGCGGGCGCGAGGCCCGCCGTCGGCTCGTCGACCAGCATCAATGCAGGCTCGGCCATCATCTCGCGGGCGACCGACAACATCCGGCCTTGGCCTCCCGACAGGTCGCCGGCCGCAGCCTTGCGCCTGTCGGCAAGCACCGGGAAGACCTCGTAGATGCGCCCCATGCGCGCCCTCAGCCGCGCCGCGTCGTGGCGGAAGGTCCAACCTCCCATGCGCAGATTGTCTTCGACAGTGAGGAGGGGAAAGGTATTGATCTCCTGCGGCATGTAGCTCACGCCGAGGCGTTTGACGACATGGGGCTCGCCGCCGGAAATGTCCTGCCCGCGCAAGCGCACCGCCCCGCGATGCGGCTTGAGGAAACCGAAGATCGCCTTCAGCAATGTCGATTTGCCGGCTCCGTTGGGGCCGATGACGAGGGTGAGACTGTTCTGCGCCACATCGAGCGACAGGCCCTGCAGGATATCGACACCGCTCTGATAGCCAGCATGCAGATCCTCGACGGCAAGCAGCGCCGAGCTAGCCACGGAGCGACGCCCCTCCCCGGCGAGCAGGACGAGGCGCAATCCGGGAAAGGCCAGGCACGCGAGGCTGGTTCGAGGTCACGAGGCGCATTGTCGCGGCCGGCGAGCGCCGGTCAAGCGCAACAAGGCAAGATCAGCTGTCGACGGCGTAGAATTTTCCCGAGAGCGAAGCGAGGTCGCTTTCCTTGATCTCCTCGGGATCGAGCTCCGGCGTGAAGCGGATGCCGAGCTGGTGGCCGCGGCGCCAGACGATCTCGGCGGCACGTATCGACTGCTCG
This sequence comes from Hyphomicrobiales bacterium, assembly GCA_044445925.1. Taxonomy (GTDB): domain Bacteria; phylum Pseudomonadota; class Alphaproteobacteria; order Rhizobiales; family Beijerinckiaceae; genus GAS188. Next base: position 8,783 of record JBIOEK010000002.1, on the reverse strand, counting down.
GCATCGTCGAAGAACCCGATGCGATCGGGCACCTCGACCATCCTGGCGAGCTGCAGCCTGGCCCCGTAGGTTGAGCGCTCGTGGACGAGGCATTCGACGATGAAGCCATTGTCCCGATCGACCACCTTGCCGGAACGAAGCCTCGTGCGTCGGCGCAAATCCGAGCGCCTGTCGTCGAATGCTTGCCGCGCCGTCACGGGCTCGACAAAGCTATAGGTCACGACGCCGTTCAGATCGGCGTTCCACGGCATCAAGAGCTCTCTGACGCGGCGCGAGAGCCGACCGGCCAACGAACCGGTACCGAGCTTGACGCCTTGGAGAATTGAACCCGACATGAGGAGAGCGATGCGTCCTGCCCGACACTTCAACCCCCGCTCGGCCTGCGGCTCGGCTCTTGGCGAGGGACGCCAACCTCCTTCTTATCGCGAATCGGCCTCCGAAGCACGGGTGTCTTATCGGCTTGGTGAATGACTGCTTGCGATCGGGGCCGGGCCGTCCGCCTCGAAATTCGCTTGCTGGCGCAGGCCAAGCCCCGTCCGTCGAGCTCAGGGTTAATCCGACGTTAACGATGATGTTTCAATTTGGCGCATCGACAATGGTCATTGGCGGGGAGCGACATGCCGCAGCCTTCGGCGGGGAAGCCCCTCGCATCCCTCGACGCGTGCTCAAGCCGGATCCGCCACCGCAAGCGCCTCTTGACGTTGGAACATGGGCTTGGCCTCGCAGGCCTCGCGCTCGCCGTCGCCTCGGGCTCCTTTGCGGGCTACATGATCTCCGATACCGGTCGCCAGCCGCATTTCTCCGGGGCCGAGTATCTGACCGTCTTCGCCAAGCTGACGCCGGGCGGCCAAGGCTCGCCGACGACCGGGCCTCGCGCCCAGCGCCCCGAACCCGATGCCGGGGACGTCGATGAGCTGGCGACGGCCTCGATCCCGCGCAATGCAGCACCCGGCCCGAGCGACCGCCTCAATTCACCCGCATCGCCTCGGGCCGTCGCGGCGGGCGCCTTGCCCCCCGGCGCGGCGGCGACGATGAAGGCCTATGTGCTGCGCTCGGTCGCGCGGGGCGTGGCCCTGATCGACAGCCCGGAGGGGCTCCGAGAGGTCAGGCCCGGCACGGTCCTCCCTTATGCGGGCCTCGTGACGTCAATCGAGCAACAGGACGGCAGGTGGATCGTCATCACCTCGCAGGGCGTCATCCGGGAAGCGCGCAGGTGAACAGCTTCGGGCAAGATTCCTGAGCTAGAACCCCCAGCAAGGCCCGATGCCGGAGTACGTCTGTGTTACCGATCCATCTGTTCGACATCGCCTCGCAGCAGGCTCGTTGGCTTTCGGTTCGCCAAGCGACCATCGCCACCAATATCGCAAACGCCAATACGCCGGGATTCGCGGCGCGCGACCTGCATCCGTTCCAGGAGATCCTGGACAAGACTCAGCTGAGCATGGCCACGACCAGTGCAGGGCATATCGGGCTCGGGCCCACGGACATGCCGACGACGACTTCCAAGTCGGGCGATGCCTGGGAGGTAAGCCGCTCGGGCAATTCGGTGAGCCTCGAGCAGGAAATGATGAAGGCTGGCGACATCAATCGCAGCTTTTCGCTGAACACCAATATCGTCAAGGCGTTCAATTCCATGTTGCTGGCCAGCGTGAAGGGCTGATCGATGATTGACCCGTTGCAAGCATCAATGAGCGTCGCGGGCTCCGGATTGGAGGTCCAATCGACGCGCATGCGCGTCGTCTCCGAAAACATGGCCAATGCCCAATCGACCGGATCGACGCCGGGTGCCGCGCCTTACTCGCGCAAGACGATCACCTTCGAGGGTGAAATGAACAGGGCGCTCGGCGCGCAGCTGGTGCATGTCAAGACCATCGGCACCGACCAAACGCCTTTCCGCCTCGAGCACGATCCCGGCAATCCTGCCGCCGACCAAAACGGCTTCGTCAAGCTCCCCAACGTCAATCTCCTCGTCGAGATGGCGGATATGCGCGAGGCCAATCGCTCCTATGAAGCGAACCTGCAGATCGTCAAGCAGACGCGCGATCTCTATTCCATGACCATAGACCTCTTGAAGAGCCAATCATGATCCCAGCCATCGTACCGATTCTCTCAGCCATCGCTCCGTCATCCCCGCTGGACGGCGCCGGGATGGGCGCTGGCGCTTCCGCCTCCGGCGCGCCCACGGATTTCGGCCAGATGATGAAGCAGGTCGCAAGCGACGCCATCGGCTCGTTGAAGAAGGGCGAGGCGACCGCGATCTCCGGCATCGAGGGCAAGGCCTCGGTGCAGCAGGTGGTCGAGGCGGTGATGAACGCGCAGCAGACGCTGCAGACGGTGATCGCCGTCCGCGACAAGGTCGTCTCCGCCTACCAAGAAATAAGCCGCATGGCCATTTGAGGAGAGTAGCGTGACAGCCCTGACCATCGCCGCGACCGGGATGAATGCTCAACAGCAAAATCTAGAAGTAATCGCCAACAACATCGCCAATATCAACACCACCGCCTTCAAGCGGGCCAGAGCCGAATTCAGCGATCTGCTTTATCAGACCGAGCGCCTGCCGGGAGTATCCAATCGCGGCCAGGACAACACCATCCCCGAAGGAGCGCAGATCGGTCTTGGCGTGCGCACCGCAGCCATTCGCAACCTGCATATCCAAGGCGCTTTGACCAACACCGGCAATCAGCTCGATCTCGCCTTGCAGGGCCGAGGCTGGTTCCAGGTCATCGGCGCCGACGGCGAGACGGTCTACACGCGTGCCGGTGCCTTCAACCAGAACGCCACGGGCCAGCTCGTCACCGCCGACGGCTATGCGATCACTCCTCCGATCCTTATTCCGAGCCATGCGGTGGCCGTGACCGTCAGCCAGTCCGGCATCGTGTCGGCGACGCTCGACGGCCAGATCGCCCCGCAGCAGCTCGGCCAGCTGACGATCGCGAATTTCGCCAACGATGCCGGCCTGACCCCTCTCGGAGGCAATCTCTACCGGCAGACCGTGGCTTCCGGCGCGCCGATCGTCGACGTGCCGGGCAATCCGGGGTTCGCCACCATCAGCCAGGGCTATCTCGAAAGCTCGAATGTCGATCCCGTGAAGGAAATCACCGACCTGATCGCCGCTCAGCGCGCCTATGAAATGAACTCGAAGGTCATTCAAGCCGCCGATCAGATGTCGAAAACCATAACGGAAATCCGCTGATCCGATCCGGGGTGACCATCATGGTCCGATACATTCTCCAGGCCGCCTGCCTAGCTACGGCGATGTCGCTCGGGCTCCTCGGATCGGCGCACGCCTCGGCGGCCGACCTCACCTTGCCGGTGCCGACGATCGTCATCTATCCGGGCGACGTCATAAGGGACAACATTCTCGTCGACCGCGACTTTTCATCCGCTCCCATCGCCACCGGCGGCCTCATCGACAATCGGGCAGCCCTGATCGGCAAGGTGGCGCGCCGCACCTTGCTGCCGGGAAAGCCAATCCCGACAATCGGGGTGACCGATCCGAAGGTGGTTACCAATGGCGCGCAAGTCAAAGTCGTATTCGAGGAGGGCGGGTTGACGATCACCACCTACGGCACGGCTCTGCAAGCCGGTGGTGTCGGCGACATCGTCAAGGTCCGCAATCCAGAAAGCGGGCTCGTCGTCTCCGGCACGATCCAGCCGGACGGATCAGTTCGCATAAGCGACGGCTGATGCGCCTCGTCTCACTCCTCGTCGGCCTCTGCCTCCTCGGCGGCCCCGCTTCGGCCGCCGATTTCGACGTGGTGCCCGCGCCGATACCGGCCGTCCGGCACATGCCGAAGAAGCCGGGCGTGGACCAGAGGCTGCGGCAGGCGCTCGCCGAGATCGCGGAGCTGCGCCGCCGGGCCGAGTACGAGGCGCCGCACCCGCGCCCGAACGGATCGGTGCGCATCAAGGACATCTCCACGCTGGTGGGCCTGCGCGACAACCAACTGGTCGGCTACGGCCTCGTGGTCGGCTTGCAGAACACCGGCGACACGCTGCGCAATGCGCCGTTCACCGAGCAGGCGATCCAATCGATGCTTGACCGCATGGGCGTCAATGTCCGCACCGATTCCTTGCGCACGCGCAACGTCGCCGCCGTCATCGTGACGGCGGATCTACCGCCCTTCGTCAGCAACGGCTCGCGCATCGACGTGACGATCTCGTCGTTGGGCGATTCGAGCTCGCTCATGGGCGGCACCCTCATCCTCACCTCCCTCAACGGCGTCGACGGGCAGACTTACGCGGTCGCCCAGGGTGCCGTCTCGGTCTCGGGATTTGCCGCCGCCGGCCAGGCGGAAGTCCTGTCGCAGGGCGTGCCGACCTCCGGCAGGATTCCGAACGGCGCCCTGATCGAACGCGAGATTCCCAGCCGCCTCAGCAATGCGGGACCGATGGTGTTGCAGCTCAGGAACGCGGATTTCAAGACCGCGGTGCGCGTCGCCGACGCGATCAATGACTACACCAATCGCTTCTATAGGGTGAAGGTGGCTCGCGAGCAGGATTATCGCACGATCTCCCTGATCCGGCCGCCTGGCGTCTCAGCCCCGCGCTTCATGGCCGAGATCGGAGACCTGACCGTCGAGCCCGATACCCCCGCCCGCGTCGTCGTGGATGAGCGCACCGGAACCGTCGTCATCGGGCAGGATGTGCAAATCTCGACCGTCGCCGTGACCCATGGCAGCCTGACGGTGCGGGTCACGGAGACGCCGCAAGTGTCGCAACCTCAGCCCCTGTCGCAGGGCAAGACCGTGGTCACCCCCTCGACGGTGGTCGACGCCAACCAGGCGGGCGGGCAGATCGCCATCGTGGGCGGCACCAATCTGCGCACCTTGGTGAGGGGGCTCAACCAGATCGGCCTCAAGCCGACGGGCATCATTGCAATCTTGCAGGCCATCAAGTCGGCCGGAGCCCTTCAGGCCGATCTCGTCATCCAATGACGCGCAAGTCGGGCACGGCTCGCCAGCCCGACACAAGCTTTGTCCGTCAGGTTCACGGGCAATTGCCACAGGAACTGGCCGCGTGTCGCCATGAACTATCCCCGTCCAAGCGAAGGTAACCGCCGTCGCCTCACGCCGAGGATCGCTGAGCTCGACCCTTGGCATTGCTTACGAACTCCGGCCAGCTCGTTGGAAAAGCGTGAGATTCGAGCTTCGAACAAGCGCCTTAGGGCAGCCGCGCCGCTAGCCCTCGGCATGGCCTTGCTCGCGCTCACGCTCGCGCCTGCCTCGGCCGCGGGGGTCGACCCTCAGAAGCCGCCGGTCAGCGGCAAGCCTCTGGCCATGCCGCTAACCATGCCGCTGGACCTGCATCCGGCGCTCAAGAAGGTCGCAAGCAAGCATGTCCATGCGAAGCCGGCGCCGAATGGGAGCGGGCCCGATGCCCGGGCGGCGGCCGATGCGAATCCCGCCGCGGCGGCGCCACCGGGGGCCCCGCCAGTGACCGTGGCCCAGACCGTGGGAACGCAGGGCGCCAATGCCCAGGCGGCGGCCGCACCCGCAAGCGGCGCCCCGGCGATGGCCCAGCCGGCAGCCAAGACGGCAGCCAAGGCCCAGACCGTGGGGGCGCAGGGCGCCAACGCCCAGGCGGCGGCCATGCCGGCAAGCGGCGCCCCGACCGCCGCGCCAGGCGCCCCAACGATGGCCCAGCCGGCCGCCAAGATGGCAGCCAACGCCCCGTCTCCCGCCAACCCGGAGCCTCCGAAAACCGGGCCCGAGACCAAGCCCTCGATTCCAGCCATCATCAGCATGCCGGCCGCGGCCGCCGAGCCCAAGAAGGCGGAGGCCAAGCCGTCGAACCCGCCAGCCGCCGGCGTCCCGCCGCAGTCTTCCGACGGGCAACTCTATTGCGCCAACATTGCCGCCACCGCCGTGGACGCCCGTTTCGCCTGGCAGGCGAAACGCCTGACGGACCTCGAGGCTCAGCTCAAGCAGCGCATTGCCGAGCTCGATGCCAAGCAGGCCGAGTACAAGGACTGGCTGCAGAAGCGCGAGGAATTCCAGAAGAAGGCCGAGGACAACGTGGTCGCGATCTATTCGCGCATGCGCCCGGAGGCTGCCGCGCTGCAGCTCGCGGCGATGGAGGATGAGACGGCGGCCGCCATCCTGGCGAAGCTCAATGCCCGCGCCGCGGGTACGATCCTCAACGAAATGGATGCGGCACGAGCGGCCCGCTTGACCAACGCCATGGCGGGTCTGGCGGCGGCCTCACGCAACGGAAAGAAATCATGATCGCCAGCCGCGTGCTCGCAGCACTGTGCCTCGCTCATCTCGCGGGATGCGGAACCGATATTCGCGACATTGGACGCGAGCCACATATGAGCCCGGTCGGTTCCGGGCTCCAGGTCTATACCCCGCCTGCCAGCGGCGCCGTGTTCCGCGCCTCGATCCCCATCGGGAATAGTTCCTTGTTCGTGAATGGAGGAGGCAACATCTTCAGCGATCTGCGAGCCGCGAAGATCGGCGATGTGCTCACCGTCACCATTTCGATGGACGAGAAGGCGACGCTTGGCAACACCACCGACCGCACGCAGGACTCGAAGGTCACGACCGGCTTCGACTTCCTGTTCGGCTGGAAAAGCAACTCGGTGAAGGGAAATTCGAATTTCGACGCCAACTCGACCTCGACCTCGAACGGGCAAGGCTCGATCGATCGTTCCGAAAAGATTCAATTGAAGGTCGCGGCCGTCGTGACGGAGGTGCTCCCGAACGGCAACCTGATCATCAGCGGATCGCAGGAAGTGCGCGTCAACTTCGAGCTGCGCCTGCTGAACGTCGCCGGCATTGTTCGTCCCGACGACATCTCGCGCGCCAATACGATACCTTACGAGAAGATCGCCGAGGCCAGGATCTCCTATGGCGGCCGCGGCCGCCTCACCGAGGTCCAGCAACCGGGCTGGGGGCAGCAGACCTACGACGCCTTCAGGCCGTTCTAGGAACCCGCATGGCCAAGAACCGCGACCAGGAGGACGAGCTTCCCGAACCGGCGGGGCTCGACTCGCTCCCCGAACCAGCGGGGCTCGACTCGCTCGCGGCCCTCGCTGCGCCGGCCGGCCCGCCGAAGTCCATCGCGAAGACGCTGGGCGTGATGGCTCTGATCACCATCCTTGCAGTGGCGGCGGGCGGCCTCTACGGCATCCAGATCATCTCCACGGTCAAGGACGGGCTCGAAGCCAGGGCCAAGGCGGAGGAGCCCGCCGCAGCCTCCCGCTATTCGAGCAGCGCCAGCCTCAAGGACCTCGCGCCGATCATCACCAACCTCGCCCAGCCCCCGGAAACCTGGGTCAGGCTCGAAGCTTCCGTCGTGCTCGACACCAAGGCCCCTCCGATTCCAGATGTCATGATGGGCGAAATCTCAGGCGATATCCTCGCTTACCTGAGGACGGTGACCTTGACCCAAATCGAAGGGGCAAACGGCCTGCGGCAACTCGGCGAGGATCTCAACGAACGGGTCGCCATCCGATCCGAAGGGCGTGTGCGCGAGCTGATCATCCAGACATTGATCGTGCAATGAAGCGGACCCTGCTCACCCTGGCGCTGCTGGCGCTGTCGGCCACGGTGGCGGCCGCGCAAGTCCCCGATCTCGGTACTCTCATTCCGCCCGGCGGAGGCGCTGTCAGCGGACGCATCGTGCAGCTCGTCGCCCTCCTGACCGTCTTGTCGGTCGCTCCGGGCCTGCTCATCATGGTGACGAGCTTCACCCGCTTCGTCGTGGCTCTGTCGTTCTTGCGTTCGGGCCTTGGCCTGCAAAGCGCGCCGGCGAACCTGATCTTGATCAGCCTGTCCTTGTTCATGACGTTCTACGTCATGGCGCCCACCTTCGACCACGCCTGGGAATCCGGGCTCAGGCCGATGATGGACAACACCATCACCGAGCAAGAGGCCTATTCGAAGGTCACCGAGCCGTTCCGCGAGTTCATGCTCACCCAGGTTCGCGACAAGGACCTCAAGCTGTTCAGCGACCTCGCCAAAGGCAGCTTTCAGACTCAGGACCGCTCCACGATCGATCTGCGCATCCTGATCCCGGCCTTCATGGTCTCGGAGCTGCGGCGCGGCTTCGAGATCGGCTTCCTGATCGCGCTGCCCTTCCTGGTGATCGACATGATCGTGGCCACCCTCACCATGTCGATGGGCATGATGATGCTGCCGCCCTCGGTGATTTCCCTGCCGATCAAGGTCATGTTTTTCGTCCTGATCGACGGATGGAATTTACTTATCGGAAGCCTTATCAGGTCTTATTCCTGAAATTGTGCCTGCTGCTTAGGATTTGTGCAAGCATGACGTGCTAAGTTGGCGTCATGGCAGGTTGGATATCGCCTCGAGGGGCGATCCAAGGGCATGATGCCGCTCTGTCGTACCGGCGCAAATCCGGACTGTCCCCCGACCAAGTTGTGTAACCCAGGGACATCACCAAATGAGCAGCATTCTCACTAACATGTCGGCGATGACAGCGCTCCAGGCGCTCGCCGAGACCCAGAAGAACCTCCAGCAGACACAGAGCCAGATCTCCTCTGGCCTTCGCGTGGCCAGTGCCTCCGACAACGCAGCCTATTGGTCAATCGCGACCACGATGCGCTCGGACAATTCCGCGCTTTCGGCCGTTAAGGACTCGCTGAACCTCGGCGCTTCCACGGTCGGCGTCTCGAGCTCGGCCTTGACCAGCACCATCAGCGTCATGAACCAGGTCAAGTCCGACCTCGTCACGGCGGCAACGCCGGGTGTCGACAAATCGAAGATCCAGACCGACATCACCTCGCTCCTCGGCCAGTTGAAGAGCATCTCGAACTC
>JBIOEK010000001.1:0-25888 GCA_044445925.1 Hyphomicrobiales bacterium | reverse complement strand
TTGGCCCGAAAAGCCGCACATCGGGAATTGCGGCGTGCCCTTCATGAAGAGCACGACGTCGTTCGACTTCACTTCGCTGTCGATCAGAGCATGGGCGTCGGTCATTGTCTCTACCTTCGCGTCGGGGTCAAAGCCCGATTTGGTTGCCAGGGTTCAAAGGCTCGAAATTCAAATATCGTGCGGTATCGTCGTCAGTGCAAGCGCGTGCAGCACGCCGCCCATGCGGCCTTGTAGCGCGCCATAGACGAGCTGGTGCTGCTGCACCCGCGTCTTGCCCTTGAAGGCGGAGGATTTCACGGTCGCGGCATAGTGGTCGCCGTCGCCGGCTAGGTCCTTGATCGAGACCTCGGCGTCGGGCAGCGCCTCCTTGATGAGGGCTTCGATCTCGGCTGGCTGCATCGGCATGGGCGTAGTGTCTCCGAACGGTCGTCAGGGCTCAATCTCGAGCATGATCCGCAAAAGCGTGCCCTCGCAAAGGCCAAGCTGGAGGCGGCCTTCCGGAAAGATCATGCTCGAGCAAAAAGCGTCGCGCCATCCACGCCTAAATGCATCGGGCGTCAAGATGCCGGATGGCCGCCCGCCATGTAGCGCGGCAGCCAGGCCTCATGCGCCTCGCGCAGCGAGGCGACCGGGACCGGCGGCTCATCCCGTATGGCCAATCGATCGCCCGAGACCTCGCCAAGGACGGTCAGGATGACGCCGGCGCCGAGTGCGAGGTTCGAGACCTCGCCGAGCTTTGCCCGATCCACCGTGACGAGGTAGCGCCCCTGATCCTCGCCGAACAGCGCCGCATGAGGCGCCGCGATGTCGGATGGCAGGCGCGTTATGGTCGCGCCGCGCCCTCCCGCCATTGCCATCTCGGCGAGCGCCACGAGGAAGCCGCCATCGGACAGGTCGTGCACGGCAGTGACGCGGCCGGCCGCGATCAGCGCCCGCACGAAGTCGCCGTTGCGGCGCTCGACGGCAAGGTCGACCGGCGGGGGCGCGCCTTCCGCCCGGCCGCAGATGTCGCGCAGATAGGCGGATTGGCCGAGCCAGCCGAAGGTGTCGCCAATGAGGAGGATCGGATCGCCGTCGCGCTTGAAGGCAATGGTCGCGTGGCGCGTCACGTCGTCGATGAGCCCCACCCCGCCGATGGTCGGGGTCGGTTGGATCGAGCGGCCATCCGTCTCATTATAGAGTGAGACATTGCCGGAAACGACCGGGAAATCGAGGCCGCGACAGGCCTCGCCGATGCCGCGGATCGCCAAGACGAGCTGGCCCATCACCTCAGGCCGCTCCGGATTGCCGAAATTGAGGTTGTCGGTGAGCGCCAGCGGCCGCGCCCCGACCGCGGTGAGATTGCGCCAGGCCTCGGCGACCGCCTGCTTGCCGCCCTCATAGGCGTCCGCCGCCACATAGCGGGGCGTGACATCGCAAGTGAGCGCCAGCGCCTTCGGCCCGTCCTCGACCCGCACGATCGCCGCATCCCCGCCCGGCGGTTGCACGGTGTTGCCCTGGATCAGATGGTCATATTGCTCCCATACCCAGCGCTTGGAGCAGAGATCCGGCGAGCCGAGGAGCCGGAGCAGCGCCTCCATGCTCGAGCAGGGCGGGGCGACATCGGATGGCGCGAGCGCGACCGGAGAGGGCGGCCTGACCCAGGGGCGGTCATAGAGCGGGGCCTCGTCGCCGAGCTCCCTGATCGGCATGTCGGCCATCACCTCGCCGCCATGCCGGACGACGAAGCGGCGCGTGCCGGTGGTGCGGCCGATGATCGCGAAATCGAGCCCCCATTTGCGGAAGACGGCCTTCGCCTGCTCCTCCTTGCCGGGGCGCAGCACCATCAGCATGCGCTCCTGGCTCTCGGACAGCATCATCTCATAGGCGCTCATGCCCGCCTCCCTGCAGGGCACGGCATCGAGATCGAGCTCGACGCCGAGATCGCCCTTAGCCCCCATCTCGACGGCCGAGCAGGTGAGGCCCGCCGCCCCCATATCCTGGATGGCGACGACGCAGCCCTTGGCCATGATCTCGAGGCAGGCCTCGAGCAGGAGCTTTTCGGCGAAGGGATCGCCGACCTGCACGGTCGGGCGCTTCTCTTGCGCATCGGCGCCAAACACATTGGACGCCATGGTGGCGCCGTGGATGCCGTCGCGCCCGGTCTTGGAGCCGAGATAGACGATCGGGCTGCCGAGGCCCGAGGCCGCCGCATAGAAGATCTCGTCCTTGCGGGCGAGGCCGACTGCCATGGCGTTGACCAGGATATTGCCGTTATAGGAAGGGTCGAAGCCCATCATCCCGCCGACCGTCGGCACGCCGAAGGAATTGCCGTAGCCGCCGATGCCGGCGACGACGCCGGCAACGAGATGCCGGGTCTTCGGATGATCCGGCGAGCCGCAGCGCAGGGCGTTCAAGGCGGCGATCGGGCGCGCCCCCATGGTGAACACGTCGCGCAATATGCCCCCGACCCCTGTCGCCGCGCCCTGATAGGGCTCGATGAAGGAAGGGTGGTTATGGCTCTCCATCTTGAAGACCACGGCCTGCCCGTCTCCGATATCGATGACGCCGGCATTCTCGCCCGGTCCCTGAATCACGCATGCACCCTTGGTCGGCAGGGTGCGCAGATGCATGCGCGAGGATTTATAGGAGCAATGCTCGTTCCACATCGCCGAGACGATGCCGAGCTCGGTGAAGCTCGGCTCGCGGCCGAGAAGCGCGAGCAAGCGCTGATATTCGTCCGACTTCAGCCCATGCTCGGCGACGAGCTCGGGCGTGATGGCGATGTCGTTCTTGAGCACGGGCCGTCTTTCGCTAGGTGGCGCTGCCCCGAAGGCGGGAACCTTCCGTTAGGCGAGGGTAGGCCGGCGCGCAACCGCCGGGCGGCACGGAGCTTCGAGGCGCATGCACCTCGAGCCTCATCCGAGCGCTCGCCCGGATCGGCGATCTCCAGGCATTCGAGATAGCGATATCAATAGGGCAAGCATTCCCTGCGGATCTGGAGCGCGATCGCAACCGATCTCGGGATCTCGTAGCGGGCTCCGTCGGCAAAGGCGATGCTTTTCAGAATCTTGATGGCCTGAGCTTGCTTGCCGACGGAGGCGAGCATCTGCTGGTTGCCGGAATTGCCTAAGTTCGCCTGATGGAGCGCCGGCTTCCCGGCCTTGGCGGGCCCAGGCTGCGCGGCGTCGGCGAGGCGTATCTGCTGAACGGGGTCGAGCGGCACGAAATTCTGCACGAGCAGCGTCTGCAATTCCAGAGAGACGCGGCCTTGCTGGAAGTCCTGCTCCGTAAGCTGAAGCGGCTGGGTCTCGAAGGTCCGACCCTGCTTGTCGCCGCTCCTCCACAGCAGGCACAGCGTATCGATGAGAGGCTTAGGGCTCGAAGGCTTGCCGTTGGCCCCATTGGGGGCCACCGAATAGGCGATATAGCGGTTAAGGAACTCGGCCTCCGCTGCGAGCGCCTGCCGATCGGAGCGCGAGGCGTTCAGGCCGGCCTCGAGCGCGGCGTAGCGGCGAAGAAGCTCGCCGGTCTCGATGGTCAGATCCGCGAGCCGGCGCTGGAATTCACCGTTGGCGGCTTGAAGATCGCCGATCACCGCCGAGACGCGATTCTCCTTGCGCGCAAGGTCGCGCTGGTCATGGGCGTCCTGGAGAACGGCGCCGAGCACGATGGCGGCGGCAATGATCGCGATGCCGAGGCCCCGGACGAGCAAGCCCTGTCGCGAAGCCAAGGACCGCCACGCTTCGCGAAGCTCGAGTTTCCCGTTTGGGGCCATGCGATGCTCGCGCCGATCCCCCGACCGCCTAGGCGCCGGGAAGTCCGTAAGTCGACATCGCCCCAGGCTAGGATGCCCTTACAAAGACGGCAAAATGGCGGCAGAAGCAGGCGCAAGAGGTCGGGGAGGATCGTAAATGATCATGAACAACTTCTGTGCCAACCGATCCGCCGTCTCCGTCAAGCCGCCGCGGCGATGCGGACAGTCCGCCGCAAGCTTCGCGAGCTACATTCATGGCGAGGCAGGTCGGCCGCGTGGTCGGCTTCGACGGGGCGACATAAGGATCATCCGCTCGCCATGCCGAGCCAATCAAGGAGCCAAAACATGTCGCTTTCAGCGATCACTGCCGGAAGCCCATCGACTATCGCCGATCTCTTGAAGCAGCGGCGGCAGGACTTGCAGACCATGGAGAGCGCGGTGCAATCCGGCAATGTCACGGCCGCCCCACAGGCGCTCGCCACGGTCCAGACGGATTCGCAAAACCTCCAGGCTCTTGCGGGAAGCTCGGGCGGCCAGGGGGGCGGCAACCCCTACCAAAGCACCATGAAGACCGATCTATCGGGTTTGATGGCGGCGGCGCAGTCCGGCGACATCGGCGGGGCGCAACAGGCTCTCCAGCAATATCAGCAGGACCAGCAAGCCTTGATCGCCGGCAATCCGACCGGGACGCCCGGCGCCAGCGCAGGCAGCAACCCGCAAAACTCCTTCCTGAACGACCTGCAATCGCTGATCGGCGCCGTGCAATCAGGGGACGCCGGTGGAGCGAAGACGGCCGCCGCCGCCTTGCAAAAGGACATCGCCGGCAGCGGCGGGGCGAAGGGGGTTGGCCACCATCACCATCACGGCGGCGGCGGCAGCAGCAGCAGCAGTGACCAGCTTTCGTCCACGACCGACAGCACGGCCACGAGCCTGACACAACTCACCAGTCTCACCGCCGCCGCGAGCGGCTCGGCAAATGACCAACTGGCGCAGCTGCTTTCGGCGTTCAGCAACTCCTGAACGGTCTCGCGACGGAGCGCGTGGGGCAGGCCTCTTAGCGCCGGCTTCGCGCTCCCGCTTTTCGCCCCGCGCCGTGCCGGTCTCGCGGGGCCAATCCGGGCTGAAGCTCATTCCCTCCTGATCGGTGAAATCGAAGAGTTGAGCGCCACGCGCTCGCGCTCTCGGCTACGCGAAGCGCGTCTTGGACAGGAGCGTCTGCGGATAGGGATTTCTCCTCGCTCCGAGCAAGAGATGCGTAGATTCTCCAGCGCCTTGGCGACGGCACGCTTCGCTGCAAAATGCTCCAGCTTCGATCGCGTCGGGGCGCAGACCTGCTTGGCAGTCTACTTGGCACGTCCACTTGGCACGTCTACTTGGCACGGCAACCCGTGGACAGAAGGTGACCGCCCCGATAGCCTTTGGCCAAAGCCAAAGGGCGAGCATGCTGAGCGATCGGGTCGAAGCCAAGTGGATCGAGAGTTTCGCGGCGGTGTTTCGCCTCTGCGGCGTCCAAGAGGGCGAGCCGGTGCGCATCCTCTCGGAAACGCAGTCGCGCGAGGTCAACGTGCTCCTGGCCGAGCTCGCACTTTTCAGCCTCGGCGCGCGGCCCTTCCATGTGGTGGTGCCGACACCAAGGCAGACCGCGCCGGTGCCGGTGCGCTCGACCGGCGCCTCGCAAGCCTTGCAGCGCATCGAGCCGCTGTTGAAGGCGCTGAGCGGGCCTGGACTCCTGGTCGATCTCACGCTCGAAGGGCTGCTGCACGCACCCGAGCTGCCGCATATCCTCGAGAGCGGCGCACGCGTCATGATGGTCTCGAACGAGCATCCCGAGGTGCTGGAGCGCCTAGGCCCCGATCCGGAGCTGATGCCAAAGGTCAAGCTCGGCATGCGCCTTCTCAAGGAGGCGCGCGAGATGCGCGTCACCTCGACCGCCGGCACCGACCTCGTCATCGCGCTCGAGGGTGCGCGCGTGGGCGGGGTCTGGGGCTTTACCTCCCGCCCCGGCAGCGTCGCGCATTGGCCGGGTGGGCTGTGCCTGGCTTTCCCAAAGGCTCGATCGGTCGACGGAATTCTGGTGCTGTCGCCGGGCGATGCCAACCTCACTTTCAAGCGCTATGTAGAGGCCGAATTCCGCCTCGCCGTCGCGCATGACTACATCACCGGCATCGAGGGGCATAATCTCGACGCCGAGCTGATGCGCGACCATCTCGCCGCCTGGAACGAGCCCGACGCCTATGCGGTCAGCCATGTCGGATGGGGCATGAACCCGAAGGCGCGCTGGGACGCGATGGCGATGTACGACAAGCGCGACATCAACGGCACGGAGCTGCGCGCCTTCGCCGGCAATTTCCTGTTCTCGACGGGAGCGAACGAAGTGGCGGGGCGCTTCGGGCAAGGCCATTTCGACATCCCCTTGCGCCATTGCAGCGTCACGCTCGACGGAAGGCAAGTGGTCGTCGAGGGCAAGCTGCAAGGCGAGCTCGCATGAAGAAGGGCGAGGGCTCGGATCAGGCCTTGGGCCAGCCCTCCTTCGCCTGCGCGGCGCGCGCGCTCGGCCTCGGCGAAGAAGCGCTGGCGCTCCTCGCAAAGATCGACGAGATGGGGCCCGAATGGGCGAAGCGCGCCTTCCGCCATGATGCGGAAGCCTCCTTCCCATCCGAGAATTACGAGGATCTGCGCCGCGAAGGCTTTCTTGCGCTCTGCGTGCCGAAGCGCCATGGCGGGCACGGCGCCGATTACCGGACCTATATGCTGGTCTCGCAGCGCATCGGTTTCTGGTGCGGCACCACGGCCAACACCTTCAACATGCATGTGGCGAACTCGCTATGGACGACCGATCTCGTCGACGAGCTCGACCTCTCCCCGCTCGAGCGCGAAGAGCACGAGACGCGACGCGCCATTCACTATGCCCGCATGGTCGCAGGCAAGGTCTATGCCCAGCCTTTCTCCGAAGCGTCGAGCGCGGCCGCCGGCCTCTCCCCCTTCGGCACCACGGCGACCCGAGCGCCAGGCGGCTTCCTGCTCAACGGCCGCAAGATCTTCGCCTCGCTCTCCGGCGTCGCCGATTATTACGGCGTGCTGTGCACCGAGGCCAAGGCGCAGGCTCAGGCCTCGCGCCGCGACAACATGTTCGTCGCCGTGCCGGCGTCGGCCAAAGGCCTCTCGTTCGTGGGCGACTGGGACCCGCTCGGCATGCGCGGCACCGTCTCGCGCACGCTTCTTCTCGAAAACGTGCTCGTGCCCGAGGAGGCGCAGCTCATGCCGCGCGGCATCTACATCCAGGCGGCGACCCGCTGGCCGCATATGTTCATGACGCTCACCGGCACGTATCTCGGCATCATGCAGGCGGCCTATGATTTCACGGTCCGCTATCTGCGCGGCGAGGTCGAGGGCATCCCGGTCAAGCGGCGCATGTATCCGACGAAGCAGCTCGCCGTCGCCGAGATGCTGGTCAAGCTCGAGACCGCATGGGCCATCTGGCTGCGGGCCATCGCGGAAGCCAGGCTCGATCCCTCGGATGAGGAGCGGGCGCGCGCGCTCGCCTGCCAATATACGGTGATGGAGCATTGCAACGAGGTCTGCCGCCTCGCCATCCGCACCTGCGGGGGCCAGTCGATGCTGAAATCGCTGCCGCTCGAGCGCCATTACCGCGACAGCCGCTGCGGCGCGCTGATGCTGCCCTGGACGGCGGAGATCTGCATGGACCGGCTGGGGCGCGGGGCGCTCTATCGGAAGGGGGAGAGCGATGGGTGACGCTTGGCCTCTTCGTCTCGGAGCGCATGAGCGCGACCGCCATATGGGCGGCATGAGACGGGGTCGCCTGGGGTAAAGCATTCGTGGAACGACTGAATATCCTTTGCCTCCACGGCTATCGCGGGAGCGGTGAATCCCTGCGCAGGCAATTGGCCCCGCTTGCCGACGGCCTCGATGACCTCGTGAAGTTCGCCTATCTCAATGCGCCATCTCGGGCCGCGGGAGGTTTCGGCTGGTGGCACGCCAAGGCCACCGAAGCTATGGCTGCCCAGATGGAGACCCGCATCGGCCAAGGCGCCAAACGCTATCAAGGCTGGCCCGCAACCCTCGACGCGGTCCTTTCCGTCTTTATGCGGCAAGGACCCTTCGATGGCGTGCTCGGGTTCAGCCAGGGGGCCGCCCTGACGGCGCTGCTCGTGGGATTGCGCTCACGCGGTCGCGCCGCAGGGAATGCGCCCGCTCTCCCGGCGAAGGAAACCTCGAGCCAACCCGAAGCGCTGGCCTTTGGCTTCGCCGTGATGATCGGCGGTTTCGTCAGCGCCGACCGCGAGCTTGCGAGGCTCTATGACGAGAGATCGAATTACGAGCTGCCCTCGGCGCATATCATCGGCCGTTCGGACACCGTCGTGCCGAGGGAAGCCTCCCTCGCGCTCGCATCCAAATTCGAGAATCCGCTGATCCTCGAGCATGAGGGCGGGCACGTCATCCCGAAGGCGCCGCAGATGCGCGAGCGATTCCAGACCTTCCTCGAAGACATGCAGCAACGCAAGGGGGCGCGTGCGCTTCGATGATGCAGGATCTGAAGTCCTGGCGAGAGCGGCTCGGGTGATGCCGATCCGCCGAAGCATCCCATCGGCGAGCTCGACGAACTCCGCCTGGAAACAGAAGCCGAGGCCTGTCAAAATGGCGGCATGAGGAAACCCGGCAAGCCATCCGCACAAGACAGCTTCAACGAGATCGCCACGATCCGCATCGAGCTGCGCGACAGCGATCCTTTGATCTGGCGCAAGGTCGAGGTCCCGACCTCGGTCACGCTCGAGGTTCTCCATCACATTATCCAAATCGTCATGGAATGGTTCAACTGCCACCTTTGGGAGTTCACAATCGACAAGACGCGATACGGATTGCCCATGGACGAGGATTGGGGAGCTGCGCCGCTTCTCGACGCCGCCAAGGTCCGCCTGCGCGATGTCCTGAAGCCGCGCAAGACGACCATCGACTACCTCTACGATTTCGGCGATTCCTGGGAGCATCGGCTGACGATCACGCATGTCCGGCAAGGTGAGCCGGACATGTCGTATCCGCGCTATCTGGGCGGCGAACGCAACGGGCCGCCCGAGGATTGCGGCGGCATTCCGGGCTTCCACGGAATGCTCGACGCGATGGCCGATCCGGCTCACCCGGAGCATGCCCAGATCAAGGAGTGGTTCGACGAATACGACCCCGATGTCATCGACGTGGTGCCGATCACATATGGGCTCCTTCGTATCGCAAGGCGGCGCAACGCCGCCAAAATGCGTCTCGCCAAGAAGAAGCCGTCAGCACCCGGCTGACAAACACCGACAAGGCCGGCGCATTTCGCTTTCTGGCACGAATCCTGCGGGTGCCAAGACGAGGCCGATCATCAACCGCAGGAGCAGCACCATGCAACGCCAGGAGCTCACCGAGAAGATCCGCGGCATCAAGCGCGAGCGGCAATTGAGCTGGCAGGGGATAGCGGCCGAGATCGGCGGCGCCTCGCCGGTCCTGGTCACGGCGGCGTTGCTCGGCCAGATGCGGCTCTCCAGGGACCAGGCCGCCAAGGCCAAGACGCTGCTCGGCTTGTCCGACATCGAGGCCGCGATGCTGACCGAGGTGCCTTATCGCGGCTCGATACTCTCCATGCCGCCGACCGACCCGCTCATCTACCGCTTCTACGAGCTGGTCATGGTCTATGGCACGACCTGGAAGGAGCTGATCGAGGAAGAGTTCGGCGACGGCATCATGTCGGCGATCGATTTCGACATGAGCTTGGAGCGCCAGCCCGACCAAAAGGGCGACCGCGTGAAGATCGCGATGTCGGGAAAGTTCCTTTCCTACAAGACGTATTGAGGAGGCCGGCGTCACTGCATCTTGCGCTTCAGGCGCGGAATGATATCGCTCGCCACGGCGCGCACCTGCTCCATCTCGTATTTGTAGGGAACGAAGATGATGCGGTCGACGCCCGTGGCGACATGCGCCTCGAGCTGCTCCACGCATTCCTCGACGCTCCCCATGATGGCGCTCTGCATCGTTGATTCCGACCAGGACGCATAATCCCACTCGGTCTGCAGCCAATGCGTCATCTTGGCTTCGATCTCGGACCGCTTGCCGATGCAGATGGGAAGCTGGTTAGTCGAGATCAACTCGTCCGGATCGCGGCCCGCCTCCTCGGCAAAGCCGCGAACCTTCGCCCAAGCCTTCGCGAAGCTGTCGGCCGTGTAGTAGTAGGTGAGCCAGCCATCGCCCTTGGTGGCGGCGCGCTTCAAGACTGCGTCCACATAGCCCCCGATCAGGATCTTGGGGCGCGGCTTCTGCACAGGCTTGGGATAGAGCACCGCGCCGCGCAGATTATAGGGCGGATACTCGCCATCTACCTTGTCCTCGGTCCATAGCCGGCTGATGATATCGAGGCTCTGCTCCATGATCTTGCCGCGCTTGGTGAAGTCGACGCCCAAGCTGTCGAATTCGCGCTTGTACCAGCCGACCGCCGCGCCCACGATCAAGCGGCCGTTCGAGACATGGTCGATCGTCGCCAGCTCCTTGGCGAGAAGGACGGGATTGCGCATCGGCATCACCAGGATGCCGGTGCCGACCTTGATCCGCGAGGTGCGTGCCGCGACCGCCGTCAGGATGATGAGCGCCTCATGGATCGGGAAGTTCGGGTCGACGCCGAGCAGGATGTGGTCCCAGGCCCAGAGCGATTCATAGCCGAGCTCTTCCATCTCGACGCCGTAGTCGATCAGGCCTCGCGCATCCGGCATCTGCGGATATTTGGTGAAGTTCCGCATCGCGATGCCGAACTCGGTGCGTGGCTTCTTGCTCATCTCGATGGTCCTGTCGGTGTCGGGTTCGCGCCGGCCGCGCTGCGTCAGGCCGTGTAGAGTGCCTCGGGATCGAGCTCGCGCAGGACCGCGAGCTCCTCGGCGCGGGGAGGCGTGGTCGTCTCGAGCCTGGTATCGAAGGCGAGCTTGAAGCCGGTGTTCTCCTGGACCTGCTCGCGGGTGACGCCGTGATGCATCCCCAGCACCTTCATCTCGCGGGTGTCGTCGTCGAATCCCATGATGGCGAGGTCCGTGACCACCCGCCACATGCCGCCCTGGGGCAGGCCGGAAGCCTCGCGCGAGCGCCCGCCCTTCAGCCAGCCGGGCGAGGTGACGAAGTCGACATCGGCCACGAAGCGGCGCTTCTCATGCTTCATGGCGACGATCATGTTGGTGAGCGAGGAGATGTCGTTTCCGCCGCCGGTCCCGGGCAGGCGGATTTTCGGGTTCTGCGGTTCGCCGATGAAGGACGAGTTGAGATTGCCGAAGCGATCGATCTGCGCCCCGCCCATGAAGCCGATATCGACATAGCCGCGCTGCAGCAGGAGCAGCACATCCGTGATCGGCAGCACCATGTTGGAGCGCCGCGTGCAGCGCTGCTCGTTGGTCGAGGGCGGCAGCTCGCCCGGAACGATGAAGGGACCGATGGTGCCGCCCTCGAACAGGATGGTGAGCTGCGGCGCGAACAGGCGCTGGGCGAGCGTTGCGGCGAGCAGCGGAACCCCGATGCCGGCAAAGACGATCTGGCCATTGGTCATCAGGCGCGAGGCCATGACGGCCACCAGCTCGGAGGTCGTGAACGGCAAGGCGTCGCTGGTTTTTCTAGTCATTATGGACGCTCCGTCCGCGGCGGCTGGCGTCGAGCACGGCGTCCATGCCGAGCTTCGCCAGATAATCGGGCCAGCTCTTCGGCTCGTAATAGAACTCGTCGAGATAGTTCTGCGGCCCCTTCACCGGATCGCGGGCGCTGATCTCGGCATAGTGGTCGAGATGCGAGAAGAACGGCTCGTACATTCCGTAGCATTCATGCGGGGCGCAGCCGAACGGCGCCTCGATGACGGCATCCACTGTGAAGAAGGGAATGCGGGTACGGTCCGGCGTGCGCCGGATCTGGTCGTTGGTGACGATGCGCTCGGTCGTCAAGATCACCCGGTTCGCGGCCATCGCCATGTCGATATCCATGAATTGCAGACCGTCGAGCTGGGCGTTGCCGAAAGCGTCACAACGCTGCACATGGATGAGCGCGACATCGGGGTTGAGCGCCGGCAGGAGGGCGACCTGCTCGCCCGTGAACGGGCACTGCATGAGCTTGATCTCGTCGCCGACCTCTCTGCCGACATCCGAGCCGATCATCGAGCGCGACGGCATGAAGGGGATGCCCATGGCGCCGGCGCGGTAGCGCAGCCCTATCGACATATGGCTCCACTCCTCGAAGCGGGCGAGCTTGTTTTCGGTGTGGTGGCGCATGACCTTGGACACGCCCCAGACGATCCCTTGCGTGAACCAGCTGGTGATGATGTGCTTCGACACCCCCGAGGCGAAGAACAGATCGCCCTCCGTCGAGGTGATGGAGCGGGAGATCACGAGCTTGCGCTTGCGAGCCCGGATCAGCGCCCAGATCATGGCGATGGGCGTGCGCGACACGGTGCAGCCGCCGATCGCGACATGATCGCCGTCACTGACGAGCTTCGCCGCCTCCTCGAGCGACATGACCTTTTCGCGCAAGCCCCGGTCGCGCGCCAGGGTCTCCCGGCGCAGCGCCGAATAGGGTTTCACCAAAGGGGGCTTCACGTGGGGATCGATGCGCATGCCCGGTTGCTTCTCCCTGATGCTCATTCTCGTCAGGCGGCCGCGGCCTGCATGCCGGTATCCCGGTTGACGGCGCCGATCATCTCATCCCATTGCGGCACGAGCCCCCGCAGGCCGTGCCAGAAGGCCTGGCTCCTGCGCCTGTCGAAATCGGCGAGCGCGACGCCCTGCTGCTCGACCCAGGTGAAGTAGCCAAGGTTGAAGACACGTTCGCGCTCGCGGGGCGTGGCGTCCAGAACATTCTCCGTATCGGCCGCGCCGAGATGGGCTCCGACGAGCTCGGCCGCCATTTCGGCCGAGAGCTGCCCCGAATTGTGGCGCCGCTCGAGGTAGCGGCGCACCTCGCTGGCATAGAGTCCCGCGCCGTCCGTGGCGATCGTGATGACCACGCTGTCCCGGTCCAGGCCATAATGTTTGGCGAACTTGATCGCGCCCAGGATGTTGGCGATGCTCGACAGGCCGAACAACGAGAGCTTTCCGAGAACCTCCGCGCCGAGCCCCAGGCGCCGCGCCAGGTAGTCCCTGCCGATCTCGGTGTTGAACACGGCGTTGAGGCCGTCGGTCGCCTTGTCGGAGACGCCGATCACGAGGTCGGTGTTCATGACGTTGTGGATCAAGGGAACGTGCTTGTCGCCGATCCCCTGGATATTGTGCTCGCCATAGCCGTTCCTGAGGAGGGTCGGGCATTCGACGGCCTCGACGACCGCGATCTTCGTGCCGTGCTCCTCCTTGAGATGGTCGCCCGCGGCGAGCGTGCCGGCCGAACCGCTCGCCGACACGAAGCCCGCGAGCCGCAGCCCCTCGGACCCGCCCGCAAGGCTCTCGAATATCGCCGCGAGCGCCGGGCCGGTGCAGCGCCAATGGACGAGATAGTTTCCGAACTCGCTGAACTGGTTGACGATGTCGTTTTCCGGGTCGCGCTGGAGCTCGGCGCAACGGTCGTAGATTTCCTTGACATTCGACTCGGTGCCGGGCGTGCGGATGATGTCCTGCGGCGCGGTCACCCAGCGCTCCAGCCAGTCGAAACGCTCCTGGCTCATGCCGGCCGGCAGGACGGCCGCAGCGCGGCAGCCGAGAATGCGCGAGATCGCCACCCCGCCGCGGCAGTAATTGCCCGTCGAGGGCCACACCGCCCGCTGCCGCGTGGGATCGAAGCGGCCGCTGACCAGGCGCGGCGCCAAGCACGCATAGGCGGCCAATACCTTATGGGCCGAGATCATCGGGAACAGCGCGCCGAGCGCGACGACGATGCGGGCCTTCACGCCCGTCAGCGCCTCCGGCAGCTCGACATGCAGCGGCACCGCGACCTGACCGCTGCGCCGCAGATCGTTGAACCAGTTGACCCGGTAGAGATTGTCGGGATGGGGATCGTCGGGGCCGATCCCGGCGAGCGATTGCCGGATCGCCTCCGGCGCCCTGTGCGGCGCGGCGAGCTCCGCAAAGGTCGGCAGCCGCACGCGCTTCTCGCGCAGAAGCGCGAGCGTCCGCCGGCGCACTGAAGCGTCCTCGACCCGCGTGGGGAATTCGAAGGGGGTCATCGACATCAATTTCGCCCCTGCTCAGGCCGGCCGCGCCCAAGGCCGACGAATAATCCTATCATCCTATTGTCAGTACCATTATCCGACGGATTTCCCCTCCGATCAACTGGCTATTCCGCGCCGCGGGATAGCCGGCGCGGAGCCGCCCTTCATGCGGCTCCCACCCCTTCGGCGAGCGATGCCGACGCTCGGGCCGAAGCGGCTCGCCGGCGTTCCCGGGGAGCCTCGCCATAATCGGTGGTGCGCTGGCGCGGCTCGCGCCCGGCGGCCCCGATCAGCCTCTGCATGGCCTCGGCCGAGATCTCCTGCCCGTGAGCCGCGCCGGCCGCGCGCGTGATCGATTCGTCCATCAGGACGCCGCCGAAATCATTGGCGCCGGCTTCGAGGCAGAGCGCCGCGCCTTCGGGCCCCATCTTGACCCAGGAAGCCTGGATGTTGGTGATGACGGGATCGAGAGCGAGGCGCGCCACCGCATGCATCAGGATGGCTTCGCGGAAGGTCGGCCCCTTGCGCGATTGGCCTTTCAGGTAGATCGGCGCCTCCATATGGACGAAGGGCAAGGGAACGAACTCGGTGAAGCCGCCGGTGCGCGCCTGCAGCTCGCGCACACGCAGGATATGCCGCGCCCAGTGCCGGTAATGGTCCACATGGCCGAACATGATGGTGGCGGTGCTCTTCAGGCCGACCGCATGGGCAGCTTCCATGACCTCCAGCCATTCGGCGGTCGAAACCTTGTCGGGGCACAGAATGTCGCGCACCTCGTCGTCGAGGATTTCGGCCGCCGTCCCGGGCAGGCTCGCGAGTCCTGCGTCCTTGAGGCGCGCCAGGTAGTCGCGCAGCGCAAGCCCGAGCGTCTGCGCCCCGTGCCAGATCTCGAGCGGGGAGAAGGCGTGCACATGGATCGTGGGTGCGGCGGATTTCACGGCGCCGACGATGGCGAGATAGGTTTCACCCGTATAGCCCGGGCGAATGCCGCCCTGCAGGCAGATCTCGGTCGCGCCGCGCGCCCAGGCTTCCTGGACGCGGCTCGAGATCTCCTCGAGGGCGAGGTCATAGGGCTTGTCGCGATGCCCGAGATTGTGCCGGCCCTTGGAAAACGCGCAAAACTTGCATCCATAGGTGCAAATATTCGTGTAGTTGATGTTGCGGTTCACCACATAGGTCACGCAATCCCCGATCCGCGCCTGCCGCAAGGCGTCGGCCGCTCGGCAGATGGCGGCGAAATCCGGCCCTCGCGCGTCGAACATATCCGCGATCTCGGGCTCGGTCGGTGCGATGCCGTCGGCGATGCGGCTGAGCACCCGCCCCATGCCGGGGGATGGGCGCGCCTGCCTCGATCGCAGGCGCGCGACCGCCGGCGCCGGCAAAGGCTCGAGGCCGCCAGGCGCCCAATCATCCTCGCGCGCTAAGCCGCTTGCGTCGACGAGCCGCAAGGTCGGCGTCCGCATTTGCGGCGCGATCCAGCGCTCGGGCTCGGCGACGAAGCCGGGATAGATCGCGAGACGCTCCACGAGCACGCGGCCGGCCCTCTCGGTCGCCTCCGCGAGCGCCTGCAGATGCGGCCATGGCGCTTCGGGATTGATGTGGTCGGGCGTCACCGGCGAGACGCCGCCCCAATCGTTGATGCCGGCCGCGATGAGCTCAGCGAGACCGTCGGGCCGCAAGTTCGGCGGCGCCTGGATATTCATCGCCGGCCCGAAAATGAGGCGGGAGGCCGCGATCGTCCAGAGCTGCTCGTCGAGCGAGGGCTCGGGCGCCTTTGCCATGCGGGTGCCGGGCTTGGCGCGGAAATTCTGGATGATGATTTCCTGGATATGCCCGTAGCGCTCATGCAGATCGCGGATGGCGAGAAGCGCCTCGATGCGCTCGGCCCGAGTCTCGCCGATGCCGATCAGTATTCCGGTGGTGAAGGGCACGCCGGCGCGCCCCGCCGCCTCGATCGCAGCGAGGCGCGCGGCGGGAGCCTTGTCGGGCGAGCCGAAATGGGGGCCGCCGCGCTTCGAGAGACGATCCGAGGCCGTCTCGAGCATGAGGCCCTGCGACACGGATACGCCGCGCAGGCGCCGCGCCCAGGCTTCGTCCATCAGGCCCGGATTGAGATGGGGCAATAGCCCCGTCTCCTTCAGGACGAGGGAAGAAGTCGCCTCGAGATAACCGAGCGTCGAGTCATGCCCCAGGGATGCCAGCGCCTTGCGGGCCGTCGCGTAACGGCGCTCGGGCCTGTCGCCGAGCGTGAACAGCGCCTCCTTGACGCCATGCCGACGGCCGAGCCGCGCAATATCGAGCACGGCTTCGAGCGACAGAAAGGCCGGCTCGGCCCGCCTCGGAGCGTGGGCGAAGGTGCAGTAATGGCAGACATCGGCGCAGAGCTGCGTGAGCGGGATGAAGACTTTCTTCGAGAACGAGACCTTGAGCCCATGCCCGGCAACGCACAGGCTTCCCGCGATCGCGGTCATGCGGCCTTGCGGCTCGCAGCGCACGAGAGAGAGCGCCTCCTTTCGATCGGGCCTCCTTCCCGCCTCGATCGCGTCGAGCACCCTGCCGGATTCGATGCCGCTCGTCATGGCTCGCTCACTCCCATCTTCTGGTCCGTCATCGACTCTTGCGTCCGGGACACCTTCCTCAGAAAGGCGTAGCGGGGCGATCCTCCGCTGCGTTCGGCGAGCCGCGCAAGATCTTTCGGCTCGTCGATATCCGTACCAAGGCCCGCCAGACGCAGCACGCGCGGCTCGAGGCCACGGGCGACCGCCTGCCGGCAATGCCTCGCAAAGCTGCCTACGCCGAAATCCGGATCGAGAGCGTCGGGCGGGGCGAGCAGGAGCGCATTGGTGCCGTCCAAGTCGCTTGCCGGAACGATCACCGGGCGAAAGCTGTCCTCCGGGCCGGGCGGAGCCAAGATCCGGTCGATCTCGGCGGTGGTCGCCAGCGGCACATCGGCCGGGACGAAGAGCGCCCGCACGGCGCCGTGCCGAAGCGCATGGCGAGCTCCAAGCGATATGGCGGCGTTCAGCCCGCAGGAGCGTTCCTCGCGCAGGATCGTCGCGCCCTTGCGGCAGGCGAGATCGCCGACATGGCGATCCGCCGTCACCACCAGGATTCGATCGACGCCGGACGCACCGTGCAGGATGTCGAGCACGTCCTCGAGCATGGTCAGCACGAGAAGGCGGCGCATGGCAGGCGAGAGGGCGGAGTCCAGCCGCGACTTGGCCTCGGCGAGCATCTTGACCGGAACGATCGCCCAGCTCGTCCCGGGCCTCGCGGCACGTCCCTCGACATCGTTGCCGCTCATTGCCGCGCGAGCCCGTGCAGCCGCTCGCAGAAGTCGACGCAAGCCCGGGCCAAGGCGAGCTTGTCCTCGAAGCTCCCCATCAACGTATTGGTGACCAGCGTCGGCACATCGATGTCGGCTGCACGCTGCGCGTCTTGGCTATCGAGCACGAAGCCGCCGATCAGCCCCGCATAATGGCGCCCGATCGTCGCGACATCGGTCTTGAGCTTGAATTCCTCCATGATCTTCGCGGTCGGGCCCTTGACGGCCTTGCCGCCGATAAGCGGCGTCACCGCGATCACCGGCGCGCCACAGGCCCTTATGGCCGAAGCGACGCCAGGAACGGCGAGGATCGGGTCGACGCTGAGATAGGGGTTCGACGGGCAGATGATGACGCCTGCGAGACGCGGCGCCGCGAGCGCCTGAAGGACGAGCGGGGAAGCCCGCGCCGAGCTCGCGCCATTGAAGCGGATGGCGCTGACGCGCGGGCGGCACTGCTCGCGCACGAAATATTCCTGGAAGGCCAGTACGCCCATATCGGTCTCGACCAGGGTGCGCACCGGATCGTCGCTCATCGGCAGGACCTTGGCGGCGACGCCGAGGCAGGAACCGAAATGGGCGCATATATCCGTCAGCGTCTCGCCGGCGCGCAGGCGGCGCGTGCGCTCCACATGTATGGCGAGATCGCCATCGCCCAACCTGAACCAGCTCGGCCCGGCGAGCCTCGCAATGGCGTCCATGAAATTCCAGGTCTCGTCACGCCGGCCCCAGCCCGTCTCCGGATTGACCAGCCCCGAAAGCGTGTAGAACGTGGTGTCGATATCGGGCGCTACATGCAGGCCTAGATGCTCGAAATCATCCCCCGTATTGACGATGATGGTGAGCCGCTCGCCCAGCTGATGGGCAAGGCCGAGCAACAGCTTGGCGCCGCCGACGCCTCCCGAGAGCGCCACATAGCTCGGCGGCTCAGCGCCGCCGCCTCGCCCCATCCCGGCTCGCGTCACCGGAACAAATCCTCGCTCTTCGGACGGATGAGGGCCGAGGCGGGCCGAGGCTTCTCCGTCCAATCAAGCCCCCGCACCCATGCGGCGGGACAGCCTTCCGCTGCCTCGCCCATGACCAGAACCGCCGCCGCTGCCACCGCGTCCGCAAAGCCTATCTCGGTCGCTTCCAGGCGCCGCCCCGAAAGATCCTTTTCGCCGCGCCGGTCGCGCAGCGAGGGCAGGCCGGCCGCGCCGATGGCGAGCCCGACCGTGCCGAGCCGCCAGGCGCGTCCGACGCTGTCCGATATGATGACGCCGATATCGGCTCCGAAATGCGCGTCGATAAGGGATTTGAGCCGCTCGGCGCTCTCTTGCGGATCGCGTGGCAAGAGCAAGACGCGCTTGCCGTGATCCGCCGCGCTCAGATTGGATTGGTCGATGCCGGCATTGGCCATGACGAGGCCGTCGCGCGTCTCGACGATGATCACGCCGGGCTTGACGCGGACGACCTCGACGGATTCCCGCAGGATGGCTTCGATGAGGCGCGGATCCTTGCGCGTTGTTTCGGCGAGGGCTGAGGCGCGCGGCGAGGGCGCGAGCGTCGATAGGTCGAGGAAGCGACCCTCCGCTTTCGACGCGATCTTCTGGGCGACGACCAGGATGTCGAAGGCGCGCGGTGCGATTGCCGCCGCGGCGAGCGCCGCGATCAGGAGGCCCGCGAGATCGTCTCCCGGCTCGACGAGGGGGACGTCCTTCAACGCGGTGATGCTGACCGAGGATGTGCTCAATGCCGTGTCCCGGCGCTCATTTGGAGTTGCTGCCGACCAAGGATCGAAATCGCCGACGGGACGGGTGATGCAGTGCCGAGCGCCGGCAGCTCACCCCTCGAGGATTCCGGTGATGCGGATACCCGCGCCGTCGACCTTATAGGTCCGGTTGATGCCGATGAGAACGGAGGTCAGCGCCTCGGCGGCCGTCGAATTGGCGAGCGGCCCGGCATGAAGCCCTCTCAGCCCGGCCGCCTTGGCGAGGCCGATCACCGTTTCGCGGTCCTTCGGCTCATCCCCGAATACCAGGATGTCGCAATCGATGACGCCGCCGCTCTTGAGCTTATGGGCTGCGACGTTGTGGAACGCCGCAACGACGCGCGCGCCGGGTCCCAGCCGCTTCTGCGTTGCGACCGCGGCCGAATCCTCCGGCGGAAGCTGGACGCGGGAGACCTTCGGCGGCAGCAGCGGCACGGTCGTGTCCACGACGAGCTTGCCGCCGAGATGGGGCCTGATCGCATCGAGGATCTCAGCCTGGCTCGACCAGGGCACCGTGACGATGACGATATCGCCAGCCTTGGCGGCCTCCGCGTTCGAGGCGCCACGGGGCTGCGCCCCACCGTCGGGGCCAGCGAGGCTCCGCGCCATCTCCTGCGCCTTCTCGGATATCCGCGAACCGATGATCACGGCATAGCCCGCGCCGGCGAAACGATGCGCGAGGCCGGAGCCCAGCGCCCCCGTTCCCCCGATAATAGCAAGAATAGGCTTCCCGGCGTTCACGATCCTGTCGCCTCCGCTCAAAGCCGCATGGAGGTCAGCTTCACCACCTCTATGCCCGCCGCTTCGAGCGCCTTGCGCACTGCGCCCGCCACCATCACGCCCGTCGGCTCGTCGCCATGCACGCAGAAGGTATCGGCGTCAACCTTCACGCGCTTGCCGGACATGGAGATGACTACCCCGTCTTGTATCATGCGCAGGGTATGCTCGATCGCCGCCTGCGGGTCCTTGAGCACGGTGCCCGGGATGGCGCGCGAGGCGAGATTGCCGTCATCGTCGTATTTGCGGTCCACGAACCCTTCCCGCGCCAGGCGCAGCCCGAGCTTCTCGGCGGCCTTCTGCATCTGCGAACCGTAGAGCGCCACATAGATGATGTTCCTGTCGACGGTCTTGATGGCCCGGCCGATGGCCATCGCATAATCCTCGTCCTCGGCCGCCATGTTGTTGAGCGCGCCATGCGGCTTGAGATGCGTGACCTCGAGGCCCGCATAGGAGGCCATCGCCTGGAGCGCGCCGATCTGGTAGGCGACCATGAATTCGAGGTCGGCGGGCTTCATCTGTATGCGGCGGCGCCCGAAGCCCCATAGATCGTTGAAGCCCGGGTGCACGCCGATGCTGACATCTTCCTGCTTGGCCAGCAGGCAGAGCCGATGCATGGTATTGGGGTCGCCCGCATGGAAGCCGCAGGCCACATTTGCCGATTTGATGATCTTCATCAGCTCGACGTCGTTGCCGATGTCGTAGGCGCCGAAGCCCTCGGCGATGTCGGCGTTGAGATTGATCATCTTGCCCATGGGGTCTGGCGCCTCGCGGTCTCTACGGCTTGCGATCGGCGATGGCGCGGGGCCGGTCGCCAGATTGAATGGTATGGTTGTTGGAAAAAGCATATAATGGGCCCGTACGGAAGGGAAGAGATGCCGCAGGCCGCGCGCCATCCAGCGATCTCGTTTGACGTGGCGAGGCAATCGGCGGCTCTATCGTGCCGGACAAGGATGGATCAAGGAAGCGAGTTGGGAGAAGCAGCTCTTCGCTCATAAGTCGCAGGGCCAGGAAGCAAGTCGAGGCAAGGGATGGCGAACGCAGCAAGGGGAACGGCCGGCCGCACCGACGCCCATAGCCGCCTGCCGCGGTATCTGCATGTCGCGTCGATCTTGCGACGCCGAATCCGTGACGGCTTCTGGCTGATCGGGGACAAGATCGCTACCCTCGAGCAGCTCGAGCGCGAATTCGGCGTCGCCCGCGTCACGGTGCGGCAATCGATCGAGCTGTTGCAGAGCGAAGGGCTGCTGAAATCCCTCCAGGGCCGCGGCACATTCGTCACCAAGACGCTCGAGAACAAGCGCTGGCTGCATCTTGCTACCGATTGGGAAAGCCTGGTCGAGCCGATCCGGGACAATGTCCTCGAGCTCCTCCCGGCCGCGGGCGCGCCCGTGCCCCTGATCGCCGAGGACGAAGGAAAGCCTGCGCCCGCCTATACCTATATTCGCAGCGTCCAGAAGCGCGGCGCCGAGCCCTACGCCTTCGCCCGCGTGCATGTGGCCGAGCACGTCTATGCGCGCGCCCCGAAGCGCTTCGCCACCCGCCCGGCTCTCGCGGTTCTCGCCGAAATGAAGGGCGTCGCCATCGCCCATGCGCGCCAGACGCTGACCATCAGCGCCGCCGACGTCGAGACCGCCCAGCATCTCGAGATCGCCATGAACGCGCCGACCGCGGAAGCGCGCTGCGTCGTCGCCGACGCCGACGGGGTGGTGATCTATGTGGGCGAGGTCACCTATCCGGGCGATGTCGTGCGGCTCAACATCGAGCTGATCGACCGGCGGCGGCGGTGACATCATGCCGGCTTGCGATGTCCAATCCATATGGCTAGCGTCCTCTTATCCCAACAATAGAACAAGCTGACCATGGCGGGACCTCTCGCGTGACCGGACAGGGAATAGGCTCGAGCCTGATCCGCAAGGAAGACGATCGCTACATGCGCGGTCGTGGAGCCTATGTGGGCGACACGCGTCTGCCCGGCATGCTGGAGGTCGCCTTCCTGCGCAGCAGCTTCGCGCATGCGCGCCTCAAGCATGTCACGATTCCGCCGGCGCTCCGGGACCGCGTCTTCATCGCCGAGGACCTCACCGGCGTGAAGCCCATCCGTGCCGACACGACCCTTCCGGGCTTCAAGTCCTCGGTGCAACCCGTACTCGCGACCGGCAAGGTGCGCCATGTCGGCGAGCTGGTGGCGATGTGCGTGGCGCCGAGCCGCGCCGAGGCCGAGGATCTCGCGGCTCTGATCGAGGTCGGCTATGAGGAGCTGCCGGTCGTCCATGACATGCTTCAGGCCAGGAAGCCCGGAGCGCCGCTGGTGCATGAACACTGGGGCGACAATCTCTTCCTCACTACGCAGATCGACGCGAATTTCGAGGCGGCGAAGGCGAATTCCTTCCGATCGGTCACTCGCGAGTTGCGCACCGCCCGCCAGGTGATGAGCCCGCTCGAGGGGCGCGGCGTCGTCGCCGAATGGAACGGCCGCCTCGGGCAACTGACCGTCACCAGCTCCACCCAGCAATCGCATATCGTGCGGACCGGGCTGGCCGAGTGCCTCGGCCTCGACGAGGGCCAGGTGCGCGTGGTGGCGCCCGATGTCGGCGGCGGCTTCGGCTATAAGGGCATCCTGCTCGCCGAGGAGGTGGCGCTGTCCTTTGCGACGCGCAAGCTCGGCCGGCCGCTCCGCTGGCTCGAGGACCGGCGCGAAAACCTGACCGCAGGCGCCGATTGCCGCGAGCACCACTATGTCCTGACGGCCTATGCGGATCGCGACGGACGGCTGCTGGCGCTCGATTGCGAGGCGACGGTCGATTCGGGCGCCTATTCGGCCTATCCGTTCTCGGCCTGCCTCGAGGCCGGACAGATCGGCAGCATCCTTCCCGGGCTCTACGACTTCCCGCATTATCGCTGCCGCACTTATTCGGTGGCGACCAACAAGCCGCCGATCCTGCCTTATCGCGGGGTCGCCCGCACGGGTGTCTGCTTCGCGCTCGAGGTCACCCTCGATGCCTTGGCGAGGGAGCTCCGCGAGGAGCCGAGCGATCTGCGCTTCAAGAGCTTGGTGCAGCCGGGCCAGATGCCCTTCGACAACATCGCCAAGCGTCACTTCGATTCGGGCGACTACCCGGAGGCGCTGCGGCGTTGCCTCGCCGCAATCGATCTCAAGGCGGTCCGCGAAAGGCAGAAGCGCGGCGAGCCCGATGGGCGCCTCGTCGGCACCGGCATCGCCATGTATTCCGAGCAGGCAGGCCACGGCACCAGCGTCTACGCATCCTGGGGCATACCTTTCGTGCCCGGCTACGAGCAGTGCCATGCCCGCCTCACGCCCGACGGCGGGTTGGAGCTACGCGTCGGCTCCCACAGCCATGGCCAGGGCCACGAGACCACCCTGTCGCAGGTAGCCCATGAGATCCTCGGCGTAGCGCACGACAGGATCAAGCTCATCCATGGCGACACCGCCGAGACGCCCTATTCGACCGGCACCTGGGGATCGCGCTGCATGATCATGGCGGGCGGCGCCGTCGCCGCGGCTTGCGATCAACTGGGCGAGCGCGTCAAGCGCATTGGAGCGAGCCTGCTGCAGGCCAGGCCCGAGGAGGTGCGGCTCGAGGACGGAGGCGTCACGGCGAAATCGGGACGTGTCAGCGTCGCCGAGGTGGCGCGCATCTGGTACCGCCGCCCGCAGGAATTGCCGCCCGATGTCGATCCGGCGGGGCTCGAGGTCATCGCGGGCTACAAGGCCAAGCGCGATACTGGGACGTTCAGCTATGCGGCGCATGCCGCGGTTGTCGCCGTCGATCCCGAGACGGGCGAGACCGAGATCCTCGATTACGTCGTCGTCGAGGATGGAGGCGTGCTCGTGAACCCGATGATCGTCGACGGACAGATCTATGGCGGAACGGCACAGGGGATCGGCACCGCCCTGTACGAGGAGATGCCCTATGACAGCAGCGGCCAGCCGCTCGGCTCGACGCTCGCCGATTACCTGCTGCCGGGGCCGACGGAAGTGCCGGACATCCGCGTCCTGCATATGGAGACGCCCTCGCCCTATACGCGCTTCGGGCAGAAGGGCATCGGCGAGGGCGGAGCGATCGCCCCGCCCGCCGCCGTCACCAACGCCATCAACGATGCGCTCAAGGGCTTGGGCGCCGAGCTTCTGGTCCTGCCGGTAACGCCGCGGCGGATCGTCGAGGCGGTCGAGCGCGCCCGCCCGGGCCTTGCGGCCCCATGAAGCCCGCAGCCTTCGCCTATGCGAGGCCGCGCACGCTCGAGGAGGCGGTTCGGCTGCTGGCCGAAAACCCGGACGCCAAGCTTCTGGCGGGCGGCCAGACGCTGGGCCCGATGCTCAATCTGCGGCTCGTGCAACCGGGCCTCGTCGTGGACATCACGCGCATCGAGGAGTTGACGCGGGTCGAGGATGAGGGCGGCTTCGTGACGCTTGGCGCCTGCGTCACCCATGCGGCGATTGAGGACGGACGGATCACGGATCCCTCGAACGGCTTCCTCGCCGAGGTGGCGCATGGGATCGCATACCGCGCCGTGCGCAACCGGGGAACGATCGGGGGCAGCCTCGCCCATGCCGATCCGGCAGCGGACTGGCTGTCCTGCCTGACCGCCATCGGCGCCGATATTCTGCTCACGGGTCCGCAGGGCCGGCGGCGCCTGGCGCTCGGCGATTTCGTGCGCGGCGCGATGGATACGGAGCTTCGCCACGACGAAATCGTCGACGGCGTCCGCATCCCGAAATTTGCCAAGGGAGCCCGCGCCGGCTTCGCCAAGATCTGCCGCAAGACCGGCGAGTTCGCCGAAGCCATCGGCGTCGCCGTCAGCGACGCCGAGCGCGGGGTGCTTCGCCTCGTCGCCGGAGCGACGCAAGGCCGCCCGATCGTGATCGACGCCTCCGGCACCGGCTCCGGCGCGGGCTTCCCATCCGCGACGAATGCGCGGGCGCTACGCGAGGAGCTGCGTCTTGGGGGATTTACCGGGGATTCCTACGAGCTCAACATCCACGCGGCCGCGCTCGGGCGGGCGGTCGAGAGGGCGCAATCGCGATGACGGCGATCGAGCTTACCGTCAATGGCAGGATCGTCAGGGCCGAGGTCGAGCCGCGCACCCATCTCGCCGACTTCCTGCGCGAGCACCTTCTCCTGACCGGCACCCATATCGGTTGCGAGCATGGCATCTGCGGCGCCTGCACGGTCGAGATCGACGGCGAGATCGCCCGCTCCTGCATCACCTACACAGCCTCCTGCGACGGGGCCTCGGTGCGCAGCATCGAGGCCTTCGACGAGGACGAGCTCATGGGCCGGCTGCGCCAGGCTTTCAGCGCCGAGCACGCGCTCCAATGCGGCTATTGTACGCCCGGCATGCTGATCGCGGCGCGCGACCTCATCCGCCGCAAGGGTGGACTCGATCGCGCCGCGATCCGCATCGAAATGAGCGGCAATCTCTGCCGCTGCACGGGCTATGTCGGCATCGTGCGAGCCATCGAGAGCGTCATGGCGGAACGCGCCGAATTCGCTTCCGCCAAGGCATCGGCGCAACCAACCTGGCTCGGGCCGGCGCCCGGCCCTCGCGCGGCGGCGAGCGGTGCCCGGCTTGCCCCTGCGGCCGCGCCAAAGCCCGGTCCTGGGGGGACGGGGACGAAAGCTTATGGGAACGCTCGCTCGGGGAAAATGTCGGGCGCGACGCGGCGCCGGATCAAGGTCGATGTCGGCTTCCCCGAGCAAGCCGAGGGAGCGACGCGGCTGAGGCAAAGCTTCATTCTCGAGCATCCGCGCGATGCGGCCTGGCGCATCATGGCCGATCCACAGGCGGTCGCTTCCTGCATGCCGGGGCTCACGATCGAGGGACCGTTCGAAGGCGGTCGCGTTAACGGACGCATGGAAATCAGCCTGGGGCCGATCAAGGTGAGCTTTGCCGGGGAGGGGCTCGTCACGAGCTTTGCGTCGGAATACCGGCAAGTGATCACGGGCAGTGGCGGCGACCGCAAGAGCGGCTCGAACGCCTCGGGCCGGGTCGCCTATGAGCTCCGGCCCGAGGCGGGCCCCGGCGGCGATGAAGCCACGCGGGTCGAAGTCGAGATGAGCTATGCGCTCACCGGTCCGCTCGCCCAATTCGGAAGGTCGAACCTCATTCGCGATCTCGTATCCCGGATCGGGG